>JAAYBK010000072.1 GCA_012718885.1 Ruminococcus sp.
AGTATTTATAACATTGACCATGCTTCTGCCGAATACAGCCACCTTTCGGTCGTAGCGGACAGCGCAGTTGATGATCTGCTGAACACGGTGTATATTTGATGAGAAGGTAGCGATGATGATACGTTTGCCCTCGCCCTTCTTGAAGAGTTTGTCGAAGGATTCGCCTACAGTGCGTTCAGAGTGAGTATAGCCCGGACGCTCAGCGTTGGTGGAGTCGGCCATGAGAGCGAGAACGCCTCTGCTTCCAAGTTCACCGAATCTTGCAAGATCGATAATCTCGCCGTCGATAGGGGTGTAATCCACCTTGAAGTCTCCGGTATGAACGATTATACCGGCCGGGGTATGGATAGCCATACCTACTGAATCGGGGATGGAGTGGTTGACCTTGATGAACTCGACGGCCATGCATCCCATTTTGACAGTTTTCTTTGGCTCAACGACATTGAGAGTCACCTTGCCGTAGAGTCCCTGTTCACGGAGCTTGCCTTCGATAAGACCGATAGTGAGCCTTGTGGCGTATACCGGAACGTTTATCTTCTTGAGAAGATAGGCCAGTCCGCCGATATGGTCCTCATGTCCGTGAGTGATAACGATACCTCTGAGCTTATCACGGTTTCTCTCAACGTAAGTAAAATCGGGGATAACAATATCAACGCCGGGCATATCCGCATCCGGGAAAGCAAGTCCGCAGTCAAGGATGAACATATCGTTTGCACACTCAAAAACGGTCATGTTCTTACCTATCTCGTTGAGACCGCCCAGTGGGATTATCCTTACGGGGGTTCGCTTTATCTCTCTTGGCTGTCTTGTCCTTGTCTTAGGAGCAGGAGCGGCAGTTTCGTCCTTGGTCTTGCTCTGTACAGGAGTTTTCTTTTTATAATACTTTTTTGTAGCAGAAGCTGTAGAAGTGCTTTTGCGGGTTGTTTTTGTCTTTTCCTTTTCGTTCACTATGTGACCTCGCTTTCATTTTTAGGGGACATACAGCACCGGCTGTAACGGACATACCGGCTCTGTACAGTTTTATGCGTGTTTATCCCGGAATATACGGTAGCTTTTAACAGTGAATATTCATTACATATTTTATTCAGAACACAGCAAAGCTGGCTGCAAGAAACGTACCTTCACTCAGAGGGTGAGTGCAGCAAACAGCCTGTGACTATTATGAACATTCTAAAAGATCCGGAACAGCTGGGGTTACCCAGATATATTTAATGGCATTTATCAGCCAATAAAGTCATACATCAGCTTCTGGCAGCGCCAGAGCATAAAAATACACAATATAATTATACTCATATCTTTGAGCAATGTCAATAGAAAAACAAGATTGTTTTCAACATTATGCATAATAGATAAAATTAATCCGAGGTCTTGATTTTTATGGGAGAAGCCGATCAGTCGGATCGGCCACAGACGTCCAGCTTTCGCAGTTTTTCTGTCCACATACAGCATAATTCTGCTGCCGCCTCTGCACTGTAGGACTGAACAGTAAGGCAGATCCGGTTCCGGCCGCTTCTTGCGATGCTGACTTTGCCGCTGTTTTCTGCAAAAACGTTACCGAATGGGATATGTCCGATATTGCTGACAGTTATCTCACGCCTTGATGAAGCGAGCTCAGGCATCCTGCTAAGAACAGAGAGGGTACCCTCCATATCCGAGCAAAGCTTCACACACATGAACAGAGGATCTGTGAGAAAGCGCTGCCTGGTAACATATTCCGGGATATCGTCGTATGAGAAGCGCTTTATCCCTCCTTTTCCGCAGGGTGCGGCAGTTCCGTAGTGCATATCCTCCGGCAGCCAGACATCTTCACCATTCTCGATAAGCTTCATAGCATAGCAGGCTCTGAGCTTGTCGAATGATAAGAAGCCGTGCTGCTGCGAATAAGCGTTAACTCTTCTGCCGTCATCTGATATCTGAAATACAAGTTTATCGTCATCACCGGTAAAAAATTCCAGCCATAGCGAACGGACTAATCTGTTTCCGCAGCTTATACTGGCAGGCAGCTTCTCTTCCAGTCCTCCCACAGAATCTGAAATATTATTCGCAAGGATACTGCTGAATGAGGTCATTGGGATCATTCTGCCATTGTTCTTTACATTATCAACAGGAAAGGCATCGAGAAGATTTTGCATTGCTGCATCTGAGAAGGGAAAGGAATATTTATTGAATAGTGAAATTGAATTGCCGCTGCCAACATCGTTCACATAAATAGTACAGTCTGAGGCCAGAAGAGTCTGACTGAAA
>JAAYBK010000073.1 GCA_012718885.1 Ruminococcus sp.
GACGCAGTTCAAGCAGCTTCTTCCTTGCAGGGATATTGCTGATGAGCCTGTCTATAAGCACCATACGGATAGTATTGCCATCGGAAGGACTGTTATATGGCGGAAGCTTGTTATCGTCAAACGCCGCCTGTATTGATACAGCAAGATCTTTAGGTGAATAGCCGAAGTTGTCGATGAAGTATTGCAGGTGATGTCCGAAGAAGATGTTATTCTCATAACGCCGATTTATCATAGCGCAGATATTGCGAAGCGTGAGCAGGTTCTCATCACTCAGCTCGTTATGAGACAGCCTTTCGAGAAGCTGTTCCAGTGTGATTTTTCTGATAACAGGACCGGGTCCGGGGCCCGGCCCCGGAATATCCTTTTCATGCTCAGTAACGCCGATAGCATCGACAATGTAGTATCATTCCTTGGTATCTGCGTTGGGAGTGACCTCACGCAGCTTGTCATCAGTGATAACACGGCAGCCGCGTCCCTTCATCTGCGTATAGAGCACTTCTGAGAATACATCCTTCATGAAGAGGACAACCTCCAGAGGCTTAACGTCCGTACCTGTAGCCACAAGAGTAACAGTTACTGCTATACGAAAGTCCTTTTCGTTCCTGAGGTCACGGATAAGGCCATTGGAGTCGTCAGAGGAGTAGGTTATCTTCTGTACGAAGTGTTCAGGGACTTCCTTATTCGGGAACTCACACTTGAATACATCCTTGACAGCCTCTACGATCTCGGAAGCGTGGTTATCGTTCTTAGCGAAGATAAGCGTCTTGGGGACATATTTCCATGACTTCTCACGCTCAGGATAGAGGTCGGTGTAGATAGCATTTTTGAATGTTTCAAGAACTTGCCTGATCTGCTGACGGTTAACAATAGACCTGTCCAGCAGGTTGTTTTCGTAGTCCTTCCCCTTTTCAACGGTATATGTCGTATCAGAGCCTGTTCTTCGTGCAGTCTCAGTAACAGATGTGCCTTCTTCAAGAGAACCGCCATGTTCAGTTACCTCTGTCATTATGCGATATACACGGGCAGGTACATTAACGCCGTCAACTACTGAATGCTCATAGGTGTAGTTTTCGATGATGTTATTGTTGAAATATGCGTATGCTTCCGACGTAGGAGTAGCTGTAAGACCAAGTATGTTAGCGCCTTTGAAGTAATCAAGTACTGCCTTCCATTTGCCGTATATCGAACGATGGCACTCATCAACGATGATAAGCTGGAAATAATCCGGAGGTATCTTCAGATCGTCGCCGAGCTGAATAACGGTATCGTCCTTCTTTTCAGATGCTTCAGCGATACGCTCATCCTCAGCATCTTCATCATCGTCGCTTACAGCCTGTCCTGTCATGATAGCAAACAGCTTCTGTATAGTAGAAATGACGATATCTCCCTTTATATCACCTTCGTGTCTAAGCCTTCTTATATCATAAAGGGCGTTCATTTCCTTTTTATTTTCAGTCATACTGAACTGGCTGAACTCACTTTCTGTCTGCCTTGCAAGGTTGTTTCTGTCAACAAGGAAGAGTATACGCTTAGTAGCTGTGTAGTTGAGAAGACGATAGCTTGCGAGACAGGCCAGATAGGTTTTGCCACTGCCTGTCGCTAAAACCGCTAAGTTCTTTTTCTTGCCGTTCTTTATTGACTTCTCGAAGTTCAGTTCAGCGTTATACTGGCAATCTCTGAGAGACAGTTGCTCAAGCTTAGGTAGAGCGCCGTATTCAGAGGAGCGCTTGATCATACAAAGCATCTGCTTAGGGGTATGTATAGCATCGATCTCTGTGTACTCCTCGTCCCCGGAGAGGAGATTCTTGAACAGTAACTTCTCTCCGTTGGACATATATACCAGCGGAATGAAGCCATCCTCCCATAATCCGTACCATGAAAGGGGCGTCCTAGCATAGTTCTCTGCCTGTGATTCAACATCTTCTCCCAGCGGATTATCAGCTCTCTTTGCTTCAAGAACGGCGATAGCCTTGTTGTCTATGAAAAGCAGATAATCGCTCTCTTTATTGCCCTGAGTTAGAGCTTCTCTGATGGCTGAAGTAGTCTGTGGGACATACTCGTCCCTGTCAACTATATACCAGCCGGCTTTATTGAGTTTATCATCAATTTTTACGCGAGCTTTTTCTTCTGGGAGCATAACTATACCACCTTTCGCAAGATACTATATTTAATTTATTATAGCATATTTCAGCAAAAAATACAATAGTTCCAGTTGAAAATAGATATGGATTGTTAATGAAGATAAGAAGCCTCCACATCGGGAGGCAATTACTATAATATTGTTTTATGAAAGAGGAATATCCTATCTGTATAATTTATAACTGAAATACTTTGAGTAGCCAAGTATAATCGGCGGATTATACAAATGGTAGTGTAGCAAACTGTACATTGGTACGAATTTTGTATATTATAGTGCTTTGTTCACAAAATCATCTTGTATGTACTCGATTAAAATGATATCATAAAACTATAGAGTTATGTATTCATAGCTCCATGTATTAATGCGATTGTGTTTCTTTTATAGTCAAATAAAACAAGAAGGGGTTGAAATTATGAAATTAAATAAACTTTTTGCAACCGTTACTGCTTGCTTCTGTATGTTTGGCAGTGTTAGCTACAGCGTGGAAAGAATCCCAACAGTTTCATTGAATACTGTTGCAACAGATGCCGATGTAGCTGTTGATAAGTGGGACGGTACTGTTGATACTTCTTGGTTTGATGAATCTTTAAATGAATACCATTTAAGAACAGCTGAAGAGCTGGCAGGATTAAGCGATTTGGTCAATAAGAAACAAGTGACATTCAAAAATGTCAATATTTATCTTGAGAATGATATAGATTTAGACGGTCATTTTTGGTACCCTATTGGTTCGTTGGCGCATGGTAATAAAAACAGCACTTTTTTTGAAGGAGCATTTGAGGGTAAAGGTCATTCGATTTATAATATGAAAACTCCAGGTTCGTTTTGTTCAGGATTATTCGGCTATTCTAAAGGAACTATAAGTAGCGTTAATATTGTTAACTGTAGCGTTAGCAGTTCATACCAAGAAATAATGGAAAATTATAAAGACTATGATTTTGCTTATGCCGGAGGAGTATGCGCTTATTCAGAAGGAAGAATTGGCTATTGTAGCGTAACAGGTAACGTAGGTATTGGTACTAATGGGTGTAATAAAAATGAGATTAAAGCATATGCAGGAGGAATATGTGGTTATTGTTCGGATTCTATTAAAAACTGCAAAAATGTTGCTAGAATTGGAATTGGAGAGCTTAACCGGAATTATAGAGCTAATGTATATGTTGGTGGAATATGTGGAAGATCCTATCGTATTGAAAGATGCGAAAATAGTGGCATAGTATCTGTCGATATATGTAAAAATGATTATAGCCATGGATGTATAGGAGGAATAGGTGGATATTCTGGATATGGTGTTACCGAGTGTATTAATAAAGGCGATATATCTGTTTCCGCTGAACGAGAAAACACATATCTATATATAGGCGGAATAATTGGAATTACAGGAGCTTTAACAAATCAATATGAAGGCGAAAAACTGTCAATAAGTGTTTTAAAGTGTTCAAGCAGTGGAAATATATTAGTAACGGGAAAATATCCAAGAGCATATATAGGTGGAATTGCTGGTTCAGCAACAATTAATTTAACTAATGCAGCTGCGCATTATATATTAGAATGCTCGAATTTTGGAAATGTTTCATACGACTCGACAAATTTAAAAAGTACCTATTCAAAAGCTGATTATATCGGCGGAATCGCAGGCGAAGCGTACATAAAAAACTGTTATAACTGGGGCAATATTACTGGAAGAGAAGCAGGCGCTTTAATTCCGCGTTCAAAAGAAAAAAGAAGCGATTGTTATAATGCAGGACAGGTTAACGGCGGCGCTGCTCCAAATATCTCTTCTATGCTTTCAAATGAAGACTTCGCTCATAGTCTTGGCAATAAATATGTTTATGTTGAAAACGACCTTCCTGCTCTGTCATGGGAAATCGAAAATAATATAGTTAGACCAGATTCATTCAGGCCGATTGTTGACGATTACCCTGATGCTTCTGCAATCAGAATTGCTACAAGTGACGACCTTATTAATTTTGCGAAAAGAGTAAACAACGGCGAAACCTCTCTTAATGCTTACCTTTCTGCTGATATTGAACTTAGAAATAATGTTCCGTTTCAAATAAGTATGTACAATGGTATTTTTGACGGAAACGGGAAAACTATTTCCGGATTAAAAACATGCACTCATTCTGAAACACAGGGACTGTTTGACACATTATACACCAGTGCTATCGTAAAGAATCTAAGTATAAAAGGCAGTTTTTCTTCTCAGTCGACTTGTGGAGGAATCTGTGCTTA
>JAAYBK010000074.1 GCA_012718885.1 Ruminococcus sp.
CTTGATACTCCTGAACAGCAGATATTCGTTCTTCATCTGTCATCTTACCTTGTCTTGACATAAAAACCCCCCTTAGAGTTAACACGTTTTTGTTTTTTCGTGTGTCTACTCTATGGGGATTATATCAAGAGCAAGTGCTTAGTGTGTATTCAGTTAATATGTCAGGAAATCCATATCAGTTTTTCATTGATTATCTGTACGTTATTTTCTTGACTTACAATGTTGTAACGATAACAACGTGCATATCGTTTTCCATATTGTATCATGATAAAAGCAATTCCATTTTCTTGATAACAGAGTTCGGCATATGCCTCCTGATAATACATTCCGTTTTCTGTATAATCCGGAACAGTATCAAGTGATACTATTTGCAGACCTTGTGAAGAATACCGAAACGCAGCTTCTTTAATAGCTAATGGTTTCCAATCATCGTTGTTTTGAGAAAATCCAAAGGAAATAATAATGCTTTTAGGTGGTGTGCCATGAAACTCAAGATTATCAAGCATCATTCCATCATTGTATTCTTTCTGATAATGATCGATACAGATTTTCAACAGCGAATTACATAAATCCCTATTCATCTATTGCACTCCCCAAATCCGTTTTAACGAAGAAAGTTCATTGCTTTCCACATACCGGAATTATATCACAGCATAGAGAAAAAGTAAATACAGAAATTGTAAATTCTCAGAACGCATCGAAATTCGCCTGCCCAGTGACCTTGTCCAGCCCATCAGTCACGATAATCTTTTTGTCCATAGCTGACCTGAGAACGAAGTCGCTGAGTGACAGCTAGTCAAGGCTGTGTAGTCATCTGCTTATAAAGAACTGAAAAATCCGTTTTTAAACAAATAAAAAGCACACAGCAGTTCGTGACGGACCTGTATGCTTCAACTATATATTGTGCGTGAAACAAGCAAGCGTATTAATTGCTTGATACCAACGCTATGTTTGTGTTATTCTGTCTAAATGCCTGTCGTTCAATATCTATGGAAAACATTTTGATACAAGATATTATGTTCGCTGCTTTCTTGAAAGAAATGCTGCTCCAACAGAAGCTAAAAGCACTGAAATAATTCCGGCTGTACCGTGATCTCCTGTCTTGGGCGATTCTGCATTATCAGATGTGCGGGCTGTTGAAACGTTTGCCCCCGATACCTTAGCAGCCGCAGTAGTTGTTACAGTTCCTGTGTTTGTCTGAGTAGTGGCTGTTTCTTTATTAGTTGTCACGCTCTCCGGTTCACTGAATGTTCCTACATTAACTGTATTCCCACCGGCACTTGTACCTGAAGTCGCAAGTGTATAGGCGGTTATAGTGTATTCTGAATCAGGATCGAGATCATTAACCGTAACTGTTGTAGTATCTGTGAGGGCCTTTTTACGTTTGCCGTCCTTATCTGTGAGCACGAGCTTGTAGCCTGTTATCTGTGAACCGACAGGAACCTCGGGAGCATCAAAGCTGACTTTGATACTATCTCCGTTACGCTCAGTACGTATATTGGCAGGATCAGCTGGTTTACTCACTGAGTATGAACCGTCTTCTGTTACATGGATATAGTTTGAATGACATCCTGCTCCCATCCAGCAGGTAAAAACGAAATCACCTGTATTGTCAGGAGTAAACTCATACACAAGATTGTCTCCATGTTCAAGTGTTAAGTAGTTTTCATCTTCGTTACGCTCCTCGGTTCCCCAACCAAGACCAGGAATTTTAACAGTTGCACCACAGCCTTTAAGAGTTGTGTCCTCCGGAACATGAACGTACCACTGAACCGTTTCTCCGACTTTGAACGATACAGTTCCTGTCCACAGGTCGCTGTATTCTGTGACAACCTTTTGTACTTCCGCAGCCTGTACGGATGTCTGAACATTAAAGCTGCCGGAAGCTCCGGCAGTTACAAGCGAAAGTGAAGCTGCGATAATAGCTCTTTTTAATTTTTTCATGTTATTATACTCCTATTTCAAGATTTATTATTTTGCTTTTGTATCTGTTGGTCATGACACATATACTATATGATCAAACACATTTATTTGTGTTTTTCAATACTGATTAAAGATCTGTCTTAATAAAACTCCGCCAGAACCTAATGAAAGCTCCGGCGGACCTTTTTATTTTTCTTCGTTTTCAGTTATGACCTTATCTTCGGAGGCTGTTTCGGGATGAAACACCACATCCCCTGTTTCTGTACTAATGAAATACATATCATTTTCAAACAGCTTCCGAAGAAAGCTAATGGAACTCTTTAATATCATAACCGATACCTTTTTGATTTTTCTATGGCACATATTATTTTGGAAGTTTTATAATGTTATCTTCAACATCGTCCGGCTTTCCACATCCGCTCTGTACAAATGAGCACTGAGCGGAAAATGTGCTGTATGGATCTCTTACTTGTTACCATTTGTACAGCTCCTTTCCTGTGTGGTATGTATATATTATAACCTGTATTTCATTACTTGTCCAATCCGAAAGATTTATCGGGAGCTATAAAATCAGGTTATATACTATCAGTTGCCGATGATGTGGTTGAGCGTTCTGACAAGTTCATTGATATCAAGTCCATGTACGCCTGCCGCATCTTTTACGGTTTCAACACCTGATGAGGGACAGCCAAAGCAGTGCAGCCCTATGTCAAAAAGGACATTGGCCGTTTCAGGATGAAACAGCACCATATCAGCAATTATCGTATCTGGAGTAACTGTTCTGATTCTGTCGATATCTATTTTCATAGCACACCTCAGATATTATAGTTGCTTTCCTTGACGGAATCAAAAAGACCGTACTCAAAAAGGATCTCTTCAAGACGTTCCTGAGAGAGAGGATTCGGGATAACGAACTGTGTGTTCTCCTCGATCTTTTTGGCAAGCTCACGGTACTCGTCAGCCTGTTTTGCATCAGGTTTGTGGTCGATTACTGTTTTCTTGTGTATCTCAGCTCTCTGAACTTCATTGTCACGGGGAACAAAGTGTATCAGCTGTGTACCAAGTTCCTTTGCAAATGCGGCAACGAGTTCACGCTCACGGTCAACATTACGACTGTTGCATATGATACCGCCGAGGCGTACACCGCCCTGCTTAGCGTATCTTGCAATACCCTTTGATATGTTGTTTGCAGCATAGAGAGCCATCATCTCGCCGCTTGCAACGATGTATATCTCCTTTGCTTTTCCCTCACGGATAGGCATTGCGAAACCGCCGCAGACAACGTCACCGAGAACGTCATAGAATACATAGTCGAGGTCTTCGGTATAAGCTCCAAGGCGTTCAAGAAGTCCGATAGATGTGATGATACCGCGTCCTGCGCAGCCTACGCCCGGTTCGGGACCGCCTGATTCAACGCAGCGTGTACCGCCGTAGCCTTCCTTGAGAATATCTTCAAGCTCAATATCTTCGCCACTTTCACGGAGAGTATCAAGAACAGTCCTCTGTGCAAGTCCGCCGAGAAGAAGTCTTGTGGAGTCAGCTTTAGGATCACAGCCGACTACCATTACCTTGTTGCCTCTCTCTACAAGACCTGCTGTGAGATTCTGAGTTGTAGTTGATTTACCAATACCGCCTTTTCCGTAAATTGCGATCTGTCTTATTTCTTTAGCCATATTTATTCACCTTTCATTCTTTGATTATTATTTGAGGATAACTGCACCGCTGCAAGCAGAGATATTTGCAGCGGCACAGTACAGGATAAAGTTCCTGCGGACATGAAACTGTCAGCCGTGTGAGAATGTATCCTTGTGTGCGATACGCTTTAAATATATCTGGTCGCCATAGTCTTTTTCACCGGGAACTCCGATAGCGTCCGCACGGCATCTCTGACAATGCCTGAATACATCTATGTATTTTGAAGCCTTTGCCCTAACGCTCTCTATCTGAGCACAGGTCGGCTCGGGATAGGCTTTCAGTTCATTCTGAGGGATAAGCGGGATAATATTATAGATGGATGCACCTGCTGCTTTCACAGTCTTCGCTATTTCCTCGATATGCTGGTCATTTATGCCAATAACAAGCACTGTGTTGACCTTTATTGTTATGCCTGCCGCACTGACTTTTCTTATGCCTTCCAACTGATTTTTTATAAGTATCTCAGCTGCTTCGATACCTGTATAGTGCTTTCCGTGATACAGGATACCGCGATTGAGCTTTGCCTCTATTTCGGGATCAACGGCATTTACTGTAACTGTCAGCGAATCTATATCCGTTGATATTATCTCGTCAGCCTTTTCGGCAAGGAGAAGTCCGTTTGTGCTCATACATTTCACAAGGTCGGGGAACTCTTTCTTTATCAGCCGGAATGTTTCAAGTGCATAGTCAGAGGCAAGTGTATCTCCGGGACCTGCTATTCCTGCAACTTTTATCGCCGGACAAAGTTCCAGCGATTTTTTTATAACGCCGATAGCTTCCTCAGGCTTTATAACCGTTGAAGCTACTCCCGGTCGCTTTTCATAATCGTTGATACGCCTGTCACAGAAACGGCATTCGATGTTGCAGGTGGGGCTTATGGGAAGATGTATCCTGCCCGTTGAGCCTTTCTTGCCTCTTGCATAGCAGGGGTGCTTATCGGTCAGTTCTTCGTAGGATATCGCCATTTGTCCACCTCCCACAATTTGTCATCTATTATCTTTTCAATAAGCGGCTCTATCGGGAACGGAGCTTCGTAGACTGTGAGCCCTCGGCTTTCGAGCTGCTCAGACGCTCCTGTTCCGATCTTTGCCACTAGCACAGCATGAACATCACTGAGTACCTCTATGACATTGTCAAATGACGAATCATGATGATAATGTCCCTGACAGACACGCTCAACTTCTCTTGTGCCGATAAAACTGTATTCTCCTGTTTCAGCATTCAGCTCTATGATATGAAATCTCTCTGCATGACCGAAATGCTGATTCACAACGATACCGTCAGTTGAAGCGACAGCTATTCTGTACGCCATATTTTTCCTCCTTTGCTTTGGGGTATGTGTCTATTATACATGGCAGTATCAGCGCTGTCCAATACTTGTTACCGAGACTTGATTCTCGGAAAAACTGATACCCTTGCTTTTATACATTTAAATACCTGAGGCACCATCTGAACTTTTATGTCTGATAATTCGGGTATCGGAATTTCTGAGAATTACTACTCGAAAATATGAATTGGACAGGGAAAACATTATGTGATAAACTAAAAATCGCAATCGAAACGAAAGGAAAGATGAAAAGATGAAAAGAAAGATCGCACTATTTACAGCAAGTCTGCTTGCTGTTTCCGGTCTGCTTGGCGGATGCGGAAAAAAAGACAATAACGGAGCCGACAAACTGAATGTAGGCTATCTGCCGTCTCCTGGACATCTGCTATACTTTGTTGCTCAGGAAGAGGGATTCTTTGAGGATGAAGGACTTGATATTGATCTCGTTATGTTCAATGAAAACAACAGCGAGCTCGCCGCTCTTGAATCCGGAAAAATCGACGTTGGTGCATTCGGATCAAGTGAGCTTATAACATTTCTTGCTGACGGACACGATATAACAGTTTTCGGCGGCGCTATGATAGCAGGTCACGGACTTATAGTAAAACCTGAACTCGTTGAGGGAATACCTCAGGAAGACTGGTCGCTTGAACTTCTCAAAGGAAAGAATATAGGTGTTGAAGGAGTTGATTCAGGCCACATAGTTTACAGAGCCGCTCTGAAGAAACTCGGACTTGAAGATGATGTGGAATTCAAGGTTTTTGCAGACGGTGCAGACGCTTACAACTCCTTGAAAAACGATAATATCGATGCAGCTATCCTTTACTCTCCGTATCGTATACTTGCTGAAGATGAGGGATATGTCATACTCTCAAACAGCGGCAAGGTCGAAGGTTACGAAAATCATGTATGCTGTCGTCAGGCTGCTCTGACTTCCACTCTTGACAGTGATGCTGAAAAGTTTACGGCTTTCCTCAGAGCACTTATCCGTGCATATCATTTCTATCAGGAAAATCCAGATGAAACAATAGACGACCTTGCGATTTATGTTGATGTCGATAAGGATTCACTGAAAAAAGATACTTATGAATATGATACACAGATAGCAAATCCTGATCCTGATATCCTTGGTATGAACAATTTCTACGATGCACTTCTGGATATCGGATTTATTGAGCCGTTTGATATTTCCAGCGGTCTTTCTTCAGAGCTTTACAGCAAGGCTCTGAACGAAGTTCTGAAAGAATCTCCTGACGATGAGATCTACAGATCACTTGCTGAATACAATGAAAGAAGAGACAAATGAACAGGGTAAAACGATTATTATCAATAACTCAGATACTGTTTGTTATCAGTATTGCAGTACAGTTCCTGCCGGATAAAACAGCACGCTCCGGAGAACGTATCTATGCCATAGAGCTCATACTTGTGATAGAAGGTCTGCTTGCTGCCATAGCACTATTTCTTCCCGAGAGCAAAGACTACAAGACTTGCAACGGCGTATTCGGAGTTATATTTGCCGGTATTGCCGTATGGACACTTATAACCGCAAAATTCAATTTAGTACCTCAGGATATATTCAAAGCTCCTGATATTGTCACCGAGCAGTTTATCAAAGACCGCCCGAGACTGATGAAGGATCTGCATTACAGTATGATAACCATAACCAAAGGATATGTTCTTGCTTTACTGACAGCGATACCAATAGGGCTTTTCCTCGGCTGGAATCAGCAGATAGGCAAGATAAGTGAACATATCGCAGACTTTTTCGGCTCGATACCGCCTGTGGTGTTCATACCATATGCGATAGCCTTGCTTCCGACATTTGAAAGCTGTTCGGTATTTGTAATATTCATAACCTCATTCTGGCCGATTCTATCCGGAACTATGAGCGGCGTAAGAAATGTGAGCCAGGAAACTATCAGCAGTGCAAAGGTACTGTGTGTATCAAATCCGTCTATGCTGTTCCGGATACTTCTTCCCGCTTCACTTCCTCAGATATTTGACGGCTGCAATATGGGACTTCTCATGTCGTTCATCCTGCTGACTTCTGCGGAAATGATCGGCGGAAATCAAGGAATAGGCTTCTACATACAGTATTACACCAATTTCGGTAACTTTACACGCATAATGGTCGGTATTATTTTTCTTGGAACGATAGTGACCTTAGTAACCAACCTGGTAAAAGCAGCAGAAGCATATCTGCTTCGCTGGAAGAAATAGCAATATCACATGAAAGGACAATGAGTATGCCAAAGAATATACAACTTGATCTGGAAACAGTTGAGAACAGAGAAATGCGTCTCGGCTCTATAATTTCGTGGGACGGAAAAGCTTCAGAGCTTGTAGAGCTTTCACGTTATGAGGAACGCGCACTGAAACATAAAGGATGTCCCGGTGCCGGCAAAAACGGTGAGGGTTGCCGCTTATGCGAGCTGAATATGCCCTTTAATCAGCAGAGTATGTGTGCGAACTCAATTGCCGCCTGTCAGGCAGGAAATATCCGTGACTGTGTGCTTATACAACATTCGCCAGTAGGCTGTACAGCACGTAATCCCGAATTCAATCTTGCTTTCCGAAATGGTCTGGAACGCCGTGGTATAGAGCCGCACAATATAAATATTATGACAACTAATCTCCTTGAAAATGACATGGTTTTCGGTGCATCTGAGAAGCTGAAAAAAGCAGCAAGGGAAGCCTATGAACGCTATAATCCGAAGGCTATCTTTTTCTCGATGAGCTGTTCGACTGCTATCATAGGAGAAGACCTGAGCAGTATCGCCTCAGAGATGGAAGATGAACTTGGAATACCTGTTGCACCAATGCAGTGTGAGGGATTCCGTTCAAAGCACTGGTCGACCGGTTTTGATATATCACAGCACGCTGTTCTGAGACATATAGTAAACAAGCACCCGAAGAAGCAGCCCGACCTCATTAATATCGTTGCACTATGGGGTACTGATTATTTTACCGATATGCTCAAGCCGCTTGGACTGAGAGTGAATTATATCATGGATATAGCAAGCTTTGATGAACTCGCACAGACTTCAGAAGCTGCTTGTACATCCACTTTCTGCCACACTCTTGGTTCGTATTTTGCAACAGCTCTTGAGGAAGTTTACGGTGTTCCGCAGATACGCGCTCCTCAGCCTTATGGCTTTGCAGGTACAGATGCATGGCTGCGTGCAATTGCAAAACAGGTCGGTAAAGAAAAAGAAGCAGAAGAATTCATTGCTGCCGAGCATGAACGCGTTAAACCGCAGATAGAAGCGCTGAAAGAAAAGCTCAAAGGTGTAAACGGCTTTGTACTTACCGGCTCTTCATACGCTCACGGTCTTATCTCAGTGCTGCGGGATCTTGGTATTACAGTTGACGGTTCAGTAGTTTTCCATCACGATCCTGTCTATGACGGAGGTTATGAAGAACAGAACACACTTAAAACACTTGTTGATAACTACGGTGATATCACGCACTTTACTGTCAGCAAATGTCAGCCCTTCCAGCTTCCTGCGCTTCTCAGCCGCGTAAAAGCTGATTTCATAATAATCCGCCACAACGGACTTGCACCAAATGCTGCAAGAATGGGTATTCCTTCTTTCGCTATCGGCGATGAACACTTCCCTGTAGGTTATGACGGAATGATACGTGTAGGCGAAGCTGTGCTTGAAGTTCTTGCGCGTAAGAAAATGAATCAGGTACTCAAACGGCACGTTGAGCTGCCCTACAGCGACTGGTGGCTCAGTCAGAAAGACCCGTTTATTCTTGCAAAGCACCCTGAGGTGCTTGATGAAACAAATAAGGAGGTGCAGGACTAATGGCAAAGATAAAGCACACGACTATAACACATCCTCATTATGCCTGTGCAATCGGTGCAGCATATACAGTATCAGCAATTCCCGGAGCAGTTCCGATAATCAACTGCGGTCCCGGCTGCGTAGATCAGCAGTATTTTACAATGTCATTCTGCAACGGCTTTCAGGGCTCCATAGGTGCAGGCGGAGGCGATATACCCGGCACAAATTCCGGAGAGAATGAAATAGTTTTCGGCGGCGCAAAAAAACTGGACGGAGTTATAAAGTCGGCGCTGAAAATAATGAAAGGCGAGCTGTTCGTAGTTCTGTCCGGCTGTTCTCCGCAGCTTGTAGGAGATGATGTGGCGTCTGTAATAAAGCCTTACCGCGAACAGGGTTATCCGATCGTCCATGCGGAGGTCCCAGGGTTCAAGGGAAATAATCTTTGGGGACATGAGGAAGTTGTTCTTGCGATAATAGATCAGTTTGTAGGAGAAGCAAAAGGAGTACACCGACGTAAAAGACTCATCAATCTATGGATGGGCGCACCCTATTTCAATACCTTCTGGCGCGGCGATATCATTGAGATAAAGCGTATCCTTGAAGCTGCTGGTTTTGAAGTGAACGTATTCTTCGGCAGCGAAAGCTCCGGTGTTTCAGAGTGGAAAAGCATTCCAAAGGCTGCGTTCAATCTTGTGCTCTCTCCATGGCTGAACCTGAGGGTTGCAAAGCACCTTGAAGAGAAATATGGTCAGCCGTATCTGCATATACCTGTTGTCCCTGTAGGAGAAGAAGCTACGACCGCTTTCCTGCGTCAGGTTGTTGAATTTGCAGGGATCGATAATACAAAAGCTGAGAAATTCATTGAAAAAGAAGCCAAAAGATACTATTATTTCTTCGATCATTTTGCAGACTTTTTCGCAGAATACTGGTTCGGATTCCCATCAAAGTTTACCATTGTAGGTGATGCGGCGTATAATATCGCACTTTCAAGATTCCTCGCAGATCAGATAGGTCTGATACCTGTAGGGCAGATAATTTCTGATAACACTCCGGTGA
>JAAYBK010000075.1 GCA_012718885.1 Ruminococcus sp.
ATGTCTGTAAATGTATATACAACATCACCCATATCATCTATGAGCGGAAGAAGTCTGTATGTAAGATCACCTGTTCCTGCACCGATCTCCAGTATCCTTAAAACCTTTCCCGTCTTTTTTGCTCCTGATATATATGCAGTAATTCTTGCAAGCACTTCTTCGTTAAGATATCTGTTTGTAGTTAAAGGGAGGCTTGCTTCAACGCTGTTTGTAAGTTCGTATTTTCCTTCTGGGTAAAGTACAGAATTGCCTGCCTTTTTTCCTCTGAAAACTTCGTCATAGCTTTCAGCACAAGTCATAAGGAGTTCAACATACGGCATGAATTTCTTCTGTTCGTCATTGAAAGTCTTTACGTATTCACGGGGGGACTGAACATCATCTGCACTGCGGATAATTTCAAGCTCATTGTCTGTGAGCTTCACATAGCCGAGATCTTCAAGCATCTGAAGCATATAAATAAACATAGGCCTGAAATTATCGACAACACGCCTTCTGAATATCAGCTCATCGACATCATATTTCTTCCCCGGCTGAAACATATCTCTGCCAAAATACTCTATGGCGCAGCAGCAGCATACTCCGTCAAGCTTTTCAACAAGGCCTGTATAATCCTCTCTGAATCTTATATCATTGCTCCCAAGAACTTCCTTTTCGATCTCTCTTATTTTATTTTCAGTTTCCAGGATATCGATATCTACGCTGCAAACCGGATCATATTTTTCTGATAACTCATCGATCGCAAGTATAGTATCACACTTTGATGCAAGATAATTTGTAAGCTCAAATCTCTGGTCGCTGAAAGCATTGAATATCATCTTTTTCATAAACTCAGCCATTCCTTTCGATATTCTCATCAATTATAGCCATTATTTTAGGGTGATCCACCTTACCGTTCACATTTATTGGTATGCTGTCAACATATATGCATTTTTCCGGTATCATATATGCAGGGATCTTTTCTGAATAGTACTTTACAAATTCCTGCTTGGAAAGTTCTCTTTCTCCTGTATATACAACTGCTATGCACTTGCCGTTTTTTCCGTCATATGCTGCGGCAGCTGAGTTTTTTACCAGCGGATGCTCATCAGTAACTGATTCTATATCACCAAGTTCAATACGGTATCCATTGATCTTGATCTGGAAATCATTTCTTCCTGCAACATTTACTTCACCGTTTATCTGCCAGCTTGCAAGATCACCTGTGAGGTAAAGGAGGCTGTCTTTTGCAAGAGGATGTGATACAAAACGTTCTGCGGTAAGCTCCGGTTTATTAACATATCCTTCAGCAAGTCCCTTTCCGTATATGCAAAGCTGTCCTAATGCTCCAACCGGTACAGGCTGCATATCATCATCAAGGATAAGAAATCCTGTATCACGTATAGGCCGTCCTATAGATATCTCCGTTTTTCCTGTAAGCTCTGTGCTTGAGGACCATATAGTAGATTCTGTAGGTCCGTAGACATTGAATATCCTTGTAAATGGAAGCTTGTTGAGCTTTTTAAGGAGGTCGTGGGGGAACATCTCTCCGCCTACCAATATTTTCTCTATCTGAGAAAGGCCGTCATATGCACCGCAGAGATACATCCATTTAAGTCTTGAAGGTGTCGTCTGGAACACATTGCAGGCAGAATACTTAATCTTTTCATTGATAAGGCGAGGATCATTTTTCTCTTCCTCAGATGCAAGAACAAGTCTTGCGCCGGTCGTAAGCGGCCACATTATTTCTGCAAGGAATATATCGAATGAACAAGTAGTTACTGATAATACAGCGTCATTCTTATCAAAAGGTAAGCACTCCAATGTTGCCCGTATGAAGTATGCAAGTGCGCTATGTCCGATAAGCACACCCTTAGGAACTCCGGTAGAACCTGATGTATATATCAGATATGCGTTATTTTCAAGATCAGCATCATAAGCATGAAACTCTTCAGCTTCACTTTCACATTCATCGACCGTGATAATACTCTTTCCCTCAAAGCACTTTTTGTGCGAATCAGTAATAACAAACCCTGTTTTACTGTCTGAAAGGATATATTCAATTCTTTCATCAGGCATTTCTGTATCAATGGGAATATACGCAGCTCCGCACATCCACATACCGATAATAGTATATATCATTGAAGGGGATCTTTTCATCAGTATTGCTGATATATCATTTTTTTTGATTCCTCTTTTACGGAATGCTTCTGCATATCTGCATGAATTATGGAAGAGTTCGTCATAAGTTATAGAAACATCCTCATACTCCAGGGCAATATAATTTGCAGAGTCCTCCATACGCTTCAGCAGTACATCCAGGATGTGTTGGGGGCTGTCTTCCTGTTCGCTTTTCACCTCATTAAAAGAACGGATAAGTTCTTTTTCAAAGCCGCTCATCGACGGGATATCAGCTAAATATGAATCCTTCCGGCTATCATAGTTCTTAAGGAACTCTATCATGTCTTCATAAATAAGCCGGAAGAGCCTCTCCGTGTCGTCTCCAGATATGCCTTTGAATCTGATATTTGTCAAGCTGTTATCGATATATATTACAGGTGTATCTATATCTGTATCGTTTTTTATATCATCTTCAAATATAATGACCGGAAGTACATTACCAGACAAGACTTTTTTTATTTCATCCGCTGAATATTCAGCAGTGTTATTCAGAATAGCATTATCTATTTTTTCAAGAAGCTCTTTTGAACTGTTTTGATATATATCAAACGTCAGAAAACCAA
>JAAYBK010000076.1 GCA_012718885.1 Ruminococcus sp.
GGATTCCCTTTCAGGACTGCTGAACAAGCGTGCTGTTACCTCCTTTGCAACAGAGCTTATTGCAGCAAATCCGTCACATAATGTTAATCTTGTTATACTCGATATAGACGATTTCACGGAAATAAACAGCAGCTACGGGCATCTCTTCGGAGATGAGGTGATATATACCATAGCCGGTATAATCAAGACTGAGATCGGCGCAAGAGGTATTGCCGGAAGGATTAGCGGAAGCGGCTTCCTCATCGTCCTTGAGGATACCCGTGACGAGGAGGACCTTCGTGGTGTGCTGAGGGCTATAAGAACAAATACCGAGCACGCCTTTGCTGACAGATCGGAAAAACTCAGGCTTACCTGCTCAATGGGAGTTTCGACCTATCCCGTGGACAGCAAGGAATATGACGAGCTGTTCATGCAGGCTGATAAAGCTCTGTATATAGCCCAGCAGAAGGGCAAAAACAGATATGTAATCTACGATATCGACAAGCACGGTCCTGTGGAAAAGGATATCGAGAACAAGATCGTCTTCCTTGGATCAAAGGATAATGCAACAGAAAAGCTCAGCTTTATGGGACGGCTCAGCGAAAGCCTTGTGCTTGGAAGAGTGCCGGATATCTCAGTGCTTCTGGAGCAGATCAGAACGCAGTTTGCCATAGATGATATATGTATCTTTGCCGGAAACGAGATGAACCTTATCCTGAGCTGCGGCAATGCGCAGTCAAGAAATGCGCCTTATCTATTTGAGAATCACTATACTGAGCGATTTTCCGGTGACGGCGTGTTCGTTATAGATAATGTAAACGAACTTGAAGGCAGGGACGATAATGCTCTTGCTGTGCTCACCGAGCAGAATATCGGAGGTACTGTGCAGTATCTTATGACTGAGGACAGCATTATCAAGGGAATGATATCCTTCTGCTATACCGGAAGATTCAAGAAGTGGGCAGTATCGGATATAAATTATCTTACTATCATCGGCAGAACAGTTACCGCTCTGCTGAAGAAAAATGCCTATATATGACGATTTTTCTCCGGCAGGAAAACTGCCGGAAAATTTTTTTGATATCTGTGTTACACTTTGACTTCAAGGTGTGAATGATATATATGAAAGCAACACCATGGAAAACTTTCAAAGGACTGGAGGAAATTAAATGACTGGTACGGAATACAGTGCACTGTATGTCATATCACCGGACAAAGCCTATCAGGAACTGTTTGATACCTACTGCAATTACGTTTATGCCATAGTATATAATAAGATCGGCCGCATAGCTTCTGCTGAGGACGTTGAGGAGTGTGTCAGCGATGTCTTTGCTGATATCTTCTTCAGCTATGATACCGGCAGCGGATATGAAGGCGATATGCAGGGGTATGTGAATACAGTTGCCAAAAGAAAAGCAATAAATACTTACCACAGGTTATTTGCAAGAGCTTCACATTATACCGAGCATGACGATGAGACTATGGAACGGCTCAGATCGGATACGGATATTGAAGGCGATTCAGACAAATCGGAATTACAGAGATTGATCTTATATATGATAGATCAGCTTGGGGAGCCTGACTCAACAATAGTAATACAAAAGTTTTATTACGACAAAAAGTCGGGA
>JAAYBK010000077.1 GCA_012718885.1 Ruminococcus sp.
GCTTCACGTTTCATTATGATGAATCTCCCTGAGGACTTTGAGTTCAAGGGACTTCCCGCAGAGCTTGAGCTGGAGGACAAGTGGCTGGTAAACAAGTTCAATCAGCTTGCAAAGGAAGTAAACGAAAACCTGGACAAGTTCGAGCTGGGCGTTGCTTCACAGAAGATATACGACTTCATCTGGGATGTTTACTGCGACTGGTACATTGAGCTCACAAAGCCGAGAATACAGGCTGGCGGCGAGACAATGGCAAAGGCTCAGGCAGTGCTCGTATGGGCAATGCAGGGTATGCTGAAGCTCCTCCACCCGTTCATGCCGTTCATCACTGAGGAGATATGGCAGGTGCTCAACAACGAGCAGTCGATGATAATCCTCGAAACATATCCTACATACGATGCTTCTATCGACTACACAGCAGAGGAGACTGCATTTGAGAAGGTCATCTCAGCTATAAAGGCAGTCCGCAACGTTCGTACAGAGATGAACGTACCTCCGTCAAAGAAGGCAAAGCTCATCATCGAGACAGCAGAGCCGGAGACATTCAGCAGTTGTACTGTATTCTTTGAGAAGCTGGCTTCCGCTTCAACAGTTGAGGTGGGCACAAGCCTTGCACATGAGAACTGTGCTAACGCTGTAACTGATGCAGCACGTATCTTCATTCCTATGGACGAGCTGGTTGACAGCGAGAAGGAGATAGCCCGTCTTGAAAAGGAGAAGGCAAAGGTTCAGAAGGATATCGACTTCCTCAGCGGAAAGCTGAACAATCAGGGCTTTATCGCAAAGGCTCCTGCACAGCTCATAGAGGCTGAAAAGGCAAAGCTTGCAAAGGCTGAGGAGAAGATGGCTAAGATAGAGCAGTCTATCGCTGCATTCAAGTGATAAACGCAGGGGGAACGTCTTTGGGCGTTTCTCTTTCTGCAAAGCAACATTGCAAGGTTGCAGTTTTTTATAAACTTTGCAATCTTGCAATCTTCAATAATTCAAGCATTAAAAGTAACAATGCAAGGTTGCAACATTGCAGATCCTTATAAACTTTGCAATGTTGCAATGTTGAATGATTTCCGATAAATGCTGAGAGGTGAATAATAATGATAAAGCATATCGTAATGTTCAAGCTTAAAGAGGCTGACGGACGCAGCGAGTACGAAAATGCTCTGGAGGCACAGAAGCGCTTTGACAACGTAATCGCAAACGTAAAGGAGCTTAAAAAGGGCGAGGTAGTTATCAATTCAAAGGATGCGCCGGAGAGCAACTACACTATCTCTCTGCTCTGCGACTTTGAGACTATAGCTGACCTGAACGCATATCAGGTACACCCGGCTCACGTTGAGTTCGGCAAATTCATCGGCACTGTAAAAACTGACCGTGCCTGCATAGATTACGAGTATTAAGAACAGGACGGCTTCAGCACTAATATTTTTATATCAAAGGAGGAATGAAAATGACAGAACTTAAGGGCAGATGGGCGCTCATTACAGGCGCCAGCAGAGGAATCGGCAGACTTGCCGCATTATTTATGGCACAGCAGGGAGTAAATCTCGTGCTCCACAGCAGAAATGCTGAACACTGTGAAGGCGTACTCAATGAAGTAAAGGCCTTCGGCGTTGATGCATATACAGTACAGGCAGAGCTTTCCGACCTTTCACAGGTTGAGGCAATGTGCGCCGAGATCGACCAAAATGGCACACCTATTGACATTATCCTGAATAACGCAGGCTTGCAGATAGCCTACCGCAGCGAATATCTGAAAACTCCGGCAGAGGATTACGATATCAGCTTCCGGATAAATACCACAGCTCCCATGATGATATGCTATCATTTTCTTCCTGCTATGGAGAAAAGAGGCTTCGGCAGGATAGTTAATACCACCAGCGGTATCGATCTTGAGCCGCAGCAGGCTGGTTATTCTGCCAGCAAAGCAGCTCTGGACAAGGTCACAAAGGATCTTGGCTCAATGTATCAGGGAACGGATATCACTCTGAACCTTACTGATCCAGGCTGGTGCAGGACTGACCTTGGTGGCCCGAAGGCTCCGAATTCTCCTGAGAGTGCGATACCCGGCGTAGTGGTAGGAGCATTCGTCAGCGATAAGAAGTCCGGACGTATCTTCCCGGCACAGGCGTTTACAGGCATGAGCCTTGAGGAAGCTGTTGCAAAAGCTGAATCACAGGCAAGCCCTTATTAACATGAGCACAGGGACGGCCAGCCCGTCCCTTGAATTTTACCCGAAGGAGCATAGCAGCAATGAATATAAAAGAATGTATGGAATTCATCAACGGCTACACCAAGACCGGCGGCAGGATAATTGATCTTTCCCGTGCCCGTGAGCTGACAGAGCGTATCGGCAGTCCGGAAAAACGCCTGAAATTCGTGCATATATCCGGAACAAACGGCAAGGGCTCCACACTGGAATACATATCCAATGCGCTGATACTGTCCGGATACAGGACAGGCCAGTTCACATCCCCCTATGTGCTGCGATATAATGACCGCATCCGCATAAACGGCCAGGAGATACCGGACGATGAGCTTTGCGCTGTTGCGGAAAAGGTCAGGGCTGCCGTACAGGACAGACCATACTCCCAGTTTGAGATAACAATGGCCATAGCGCTGCTCTGGTACGAGGAAAAGCAGTGCGATGTGGTGGTATTTGAGACAGGCATGGGCGGACTTCTTGACTCCACAAATGTGATACCTCCTCCGCTGGTATCAGTAATAACCTCCATATCCCTTGACCACACTGCGATACTTGGAAATACCGTGGAGGAAATAGCAGTGCAGAAGGCCGGCATAATAAAGGGCGGCTCTGCGGTCATACTCTCCGAGGACAATCCTCCGGCTGTGACTGAGATAGTGAAAAAAACTGCTGAGGAGAGGGGAGCGGAGTACATTCTCTGCGAGCCCTGCAAGCCCTATGCTGACGGAGGCTTGTTTGCTCCTTTTATGTACCGTGGAATAAAGCTCACTCCGGCAATGGCAGGTGTACATCAGAAGTACAACGCACAGACTGCGATAACGGCCTGTCTTTACTTGCGGAGCAAGGGCTTCGAGATAAGTGACCGGAGCATAATAGAGGCTGTGGAGACAACTCAGGTGAAGGCGAGAGTGCAGTATATAGACGGTGAGCCGCCTGTGATAGTTGACGGCGGACACAATCCTTCGGGAGTAGGTATGCTTGCGCTTATGATGATGTATCTGAGTACCAGAGGGAAGAAGATATATACGGTCATGGGCATGGTGGATTCAAAGGACTATGTGGACTGTGTTAAGACCATATCCCGCCATTCCGATTCACTTTTTGCAGTTGAGGGCTTTGCGCCGAATGCTGTGCCGGCACAGAATATTGTGGATATAGCGTCGTTTTACACTGAGGCTGAGACAGCTTCGCTGGCAGAGGCAGTGGAGAAGGCAAAGGCGCTGGCGCTGGAGAATGACGGCGTGGCAGTAATCTCGGGTTCGCTGTATCTGGCAAGTGAATATTTGAATATGAAATAGTAAAAGACCGCCTTATGTGTGGTGCTTATATAACAGTTATATGCCAGATACTCGGGGAAAACCTTTCTGAGGAAAGGTTCTTCCCCGAACCCCTTTCCAAAGACTTTTAATCTTAATTTTCCCCAGATAGGGCGCACCCATGTAATACTACATGGGCTTATTTTATTGCGTGCGCCCTATCTGGGGAAAATTTAAAACTGAAAGTTTTAGGAAGGGAGTTTGAGGGTGACTCCCCACAGTGTGGGGAGATGTCACGCAGTGACAGAGGGGACCGCCTCCGTCAGAGGAACCCTTTTTCA
>JAAYBK010000078.1 GCA_012718885.1 Ruminococcus sp.
ATAACAGGGATCGGAACGCCCCATGTTCTCTGACGGGAGATACACCAGTCGCTTCTGTCACGTACCATTCCCTTGATACGGTCCTCGCCCCACTCAGGGATCCACTTGACGCTCTCGATAGCCTTTACAGCCTCATCCTTGAAGCCGTTTACAGAGCAGAACCACTGTTCTGTAGCTCGGTAGATGATCGGGCTGTTACATCTCCAGCAGTGCGGATACTGGTGGACGATCTTCTGAGTAGCCAGCATTGCGCCCAGCTCTGTGAGCTTGGCAGCAATAGCCTTGTTTGCCTCATCGGTGTCCATTCCCTCGAACTCGCCAGCCTCGGCAGTCTGTCTGCCCTTAGCGTCAACGCATACGATTATACCGATATCATCATAGTTCTTGCAGACCTCAAAGTCCTCAACACCGTATCCGGGAGCGGTATGAACGCAGCCTGTACCGGATTCCAGTGTAACGTGGTCGCCTACGATAATTGGTGAGAGGCGATCATAGAGAGGATGCTTTGTCTTCATTCCCTCCAGCTCAGCGCCTGTGAAGATATGCTCTGTGGTATAGTCGGTGATACCGGCAGTCTCCATAGTAGTCTTTACAAGCTCCTCAGCCATTACGTAGTACTCATCGCCTACATGAACGAGTGTATAGTTATACTCCGGACCAAGACATACAGCAAGGTTGCCGGGGATGGTCCAGGTAGTAGTTGTCCAGATAACGAAGAACACCTTTGAAAGATCAAGACCGAGACCGGTGAAGATGCCCTTGTCATCGGTAACATTGAACTTTACATAGATAGAATAGCAGGGATCGTTTGAATACTCGATCTCAGCCTCTGCAAGGGCAGTATTACAGTCGGGACACCAGTAAACCGGCTTGAGGCCCTTGTACATATAGCCCTTCTTAGCCATTTCACCGAATACCTCGACCTGTCTTGCCTCATAAGCAGGACGGAGTGTGAGATAAGGATAGTCGTAGTCGCCCAGTGAGCCCAGTCTCTTGAAGCCCTTCATCTGGTTAGCGACCTGAGTCATAGCGTACTCACGGCAGTGCTTTCTGAGCTCTGTAGGAGGGATTGCGCCATCCTTGATGCCGATAGCCTTCATAGCCTTGAGCTCGATAGGAAGTCCGTGGGTGTCCCAGCCGGGAACATAAGGAGCACAGAATCCTGTCATATTCTTATACTTAACAATGAAATCCTTGAGAGACTTGTTGAGAGCGTGACCGAGATGGATCTCACCGTTTGCATAGGGAGGTCCGTCGTGAAGAATATAGGGAGTCTTGCCCTTATTCTTTTCGATCATCTTATAATAGAGTCTTTCGCTCTCCCACTTTTCAAGAGTCTCGGGTTCTCTCTTAGGGAGATTTCCCCTCATCGGGAATTCGGTTTTCGGTAAATTTAAGGTATTGTTATAATCCTGTGCCATTTTTCCATGATCCCTCTTCAGAAGCCTGAGGGATCCTCCTTTCAAACGATTTATGAAACTGATGAACGGCGCTTATCTGAACACAAGTGCCGAACCCGTATAGATCATGTTTTCAGGACAGCGTCCTTTATTTCTGTCAGTCTTCTTCTCCGGCAGCAACAGCAGCAGCGATCTCCTCAGCTGTCTGGAGGTCTTCACCGGAATTATCCTCAAATGTCTCAGGCATGGAAGAGATAAGCTCCAGGTGGCTCTTGTACATATCGAAGAGGCTCTTCTTGAAATCAGCTACCTGCTGCTGAGCCTCGATGAGAGCTTCCTTCTCCTTAGCGATCTCCTCACGGTTCTTCTCCATAGCCTCAGCGTGCTGACGAACAGCCTCATCCTCAAGAGCCTCAGCTTTAGCCTTAGCCTCAGCAAGGATCTGCTCAGCCTTCTCGTTGGCATCGTTGATGACCTGGTGACCCTGCTTCTGAGCGCCGAGTAGAGCATCCTTAAGAGCGTCCTCGTCACGCATATATTCTCTTACCTTATCAGCGAGCACCTGGATCTTGCTGTTAGCCTCCTGGCGCTCTCTTTCCATCTCATCCAGTTCAGCTTCGAGCTGGGAGAGAAACTCGTCTATCTCTTCCTGCTTATAACCAAAAGCTGCTTTTTCAAATCTCTTGTTTCTTACGTCTTTTGAAGTAATCATTTTCATTCACCTCTAAATATATTTCCGAAGATTAATGTGTATGCGGCCCTTTTTCGTGGAGCCGTCAATGCCAGCCAGAACAAATCTTCCGCATCCCCTTATCGAGAGCACATCCCCCTCGTGAAGTTCCGCCGAAACGGATAAAGCGGTAAAGTGGTTTATATCAACTTTTTCAGAGCGGATAAGCGCAGCTGCCTTTTCACGGCTCAGCTTTGCGGCAAGTCCCACAACGCAGTCCAGTCTCATAGAGGCAACTGTTCCGCTGATATCCTGAAATTCCTGTTTTACTATCAGTTCAAAAGGGCGGTCATCAGTTATCTTTACGCCCACTCTTCCGATCTTGGATAATTCTGCGGTGATAAGCCTTGCAGCCACATCTGTGACGAGCACCTGAGCGATACCCTCATCTGTGACGATATCCCCTATGGTCTCACGCTTTAGGCGCAGTCCCATAAAAGTGCCGAGGAAGTCACGGTGAGAGAGCCTGTCCTCCTTACGGAAGGAAAATGTCAGGCATTTCATCGGGAAGTCGCCGATGATATAGTCATCATAGTAATCCGGATAGACAGCCAGCATTCTTCTTCTTGCCTCCGGGAAGCCTCCCCAGAGCATACTATGCAATCCGCCGGCATTGCCTCTGCACCACTGCTCTGCAACAGCACACTGTCTCTCATCGAGGAAGCCGGAGAACTGGGCGCAGCTGTCACGTTCACAGCGGCTGACCATATCGCTTAGTCTTGCGGCAAAGAGCTTATCCTCCTGATTATTCATCAGATGAATACGCCGTTGTTCTCAAGCTCTCCAACGAGGTCTTCGCCGATGAAGCCAACGTTATAGGGAGTGATGATATATGTGAGATTAGCAACAGGCTTGAGGCTTCCGCCGTTTGCATATGCAACACCAACGAGGAAGTCGATTATTCTTCTCTTGTTCTCAGGAGAAGCAGTCTCAAGGTTGAGCACAACAGTCTTCTTTGCAATGAGGTGATCTGCGATCTGCTTAGCATCTGTGAAAGCGGAAGGCTTTACAAGTACCACCTGGAGCTGAGCTGTAGTCTGGATATTTACGACCTTATTTCTTCTGTTAGTGCTCTCTCTCTCGCTTGAAGCCATAGCAGGCTCGTCCTGATCTATTGACTGAAAGCCTGATCTTTCAGATGGTGCATTGTGGCGTGCAGGCACATCAGTGGGATCAAAATCATCGTCTTCAGGAGCGAAGAAAAACTCCTTGATGTTCTCGAACAGTTTCATTTTTTACTCCGTTTCTCCGCATTGTTGATATATTTTTATCTCTGCACAGGACAAATGCGGTACATCCCGTACTGTTTCAGCATTCCGCTGCAAGTTACTTTGAATAATCTCTTGCGCCGAAGAGCCCGGTACCGATCCTCACGATATTGGAACCGTACCTGATGGCCTGAGCGTAGTCATGGGTCATGCCCATGGACAGCGTATCGAAGCCATACTCACTGGCGTACTTATTATATAGCTCCTGCATCCTTCCCAGAAAGATATCGCTGTCTGAGGGAGGCGGGATAGTCATAAGTCCTCTCAGTCTGAGACTCTCAAGGGAAGCGATCTCCCTGAGCAGATCTCCCAGTTCCTCCGGAGCTACACCGCTCTTGGATTCTTCTCCGCCGATATTTACCTCGCAGAGGATATCCATGACCAGTCCGTTCTTTGCCGCAAGGCGGTCAGTTTCCTGAGCCAGCTTTAGGCTGTCTATGGACTGTATCATGCTGACTGAGCTTATGATATATTTTATCTTATTGGTCTGGAGATGTCCGATGAAATGCACTTCAGCGCTTTTATCGTAGGCATCTTTCTTTGACTGATACTCCTGCACCCTGTTCTCCCCCAGAAGGTCTATGCCAAGCCCTATGGCGTGGTTCACGGCCTCCGGCGGAACGGTCTTTGTAACAGCCATTATGCGGATCTTATCATCCGGGCTGCGGTACTTATCCGCTGCCTCGGACACTTTTTCTCTTATGATCCGGAGATTCTCATCGATGTGACCGAATACGGCTCCCATCTCAATCATCACCTTCCAGCAAAATATCGTCATAGAGGGCGAGGTAGGAATCATCCTCGTCATATATCTTTGAGAGGACATAATCGCTGCCCTCATAGATAACGTCAATTTTCTTGAACAGTATCTGTTCACCCTTACGGATATAAACACCCTTTTCAGAGGTCTCGCCGGTCTCTTCACCGCCGGATGTCTCCGCCTCTTCCTCGCCGGAGGAAGCTTTGAAGCGGATCGCCTCACGGGGGACCTTAAGCCCCTTGTACTCACCTCTGATGAGCTCGATATTCTCAGATCTGTGCTGTACAAGATCGTAGCTGAACTGGCTGCCGGAAAGGATTATGATGCTCTGTGAAGGATCTCCCTCGTCACGGATATCATATATCTCAGTATCGAAAACATCAGCAGAAGAGGCAAGCCTGATCTTTACTCTGTTTCCTACCTTGTACTCCTTACGGCTGTTATCGACTACGCCTGCAAGATACCAGCTATAGCCGTCCACCAGCTTGCCCACAACATACTCATTGGCGCTGCGGTTATCGTTTATCTCAGAGATCCTTGCGATAGTGAGCTTGTCCAGAGTCTTGCTGCTGAGCTCGCCCTCATATCCGTCGCAGTAGCTGACGAAATAGGCCGACTTAGGCGAGACAATGGACTCTATGACCTGTCTGGGCTGTTTTTTCA
>JAAYBK010000079.1 GCA_012718885.1 Ruminococcus sp.
CCATTTCGTTGATTTTGAGTATGATAAGTCTTATTTATCATAATGATGTGACACTGATCATCGCAGCACTTTTGATTGCAGTATGCATAGTAGTAAGCTTTGTAAGGAAGCAATAAATTCTGATTTATTTTATCAACCGTATAAATAATACTATGCCCCGGAGCACTTTTGAACGCTTCGGGGCAAAACTTCTATATGGGCATTGCTTTTATGCTGCGGGAGGTTTTTGTTTTATTATAGATATATTTAGTAAACTCGTGGAAAGTCTTATGTGTCAGTTTATTTGCAGCAATAACTGTCTCATCATGCACAGGTCGAATCCATCGAGCCTGCCGTCCTCACAGATATCAGCCGCCTCCCAGTTGGGAATCCGGGAATCAGGCAGAGACAGCAGCCATTTCTGAAGCAGCACCATATCTGCTATATTGAAATACCCGTCACCGTTCACATCGCCCTGTTCAAAGCTGCTGTTACTGTTGGGATATTCGGGCTTGCTGAGTATATCCAGCGCATCGCTGGCGGCCTTTATCTTTCCGGTGGAGCTATAGCTGACGAGAGAGTACTGAACGCCGTACATCGGTATGCAGTAGTCATAATCGGAATTGCGGAAGTAAATGTAGCACTCATCGTTGTAGCTTTCGGGAAAATTCGGATCCCAGATGATTATCCTGCGGTCATAGCTGCTGCCGTCCCATTCCCATTGTCCGGACTCGATACCGCAGCCGGCACAGGTATGTCCGCCGCTCATTGTATCGAATGTGAGCAGAAAGGGGATACCGTTATTTTCGGCCTGCCATGCCAGATCAATTACATGATCGAAGAATTCGTCGCCGGCGACTCCGGGATGTCTTTCGACAGTTATGGCAGCATCGGTGTATTGCAGGTACTGATAGTAATTTATGATCGACAGTATATCCTCGTCAGGGGTTATATCATGGAGGGAGGCTGCGCCGGACTGTAAGCGGTCAGGGGAGAGTAGTCCGCTTTTCGCAAGCAGCACTGTCAGAACCATTCCATAGCATGAGCCGCCCCAGGCTTCGTCAAAGTCCTGATATAATTTCCTGATGTTCAGGGTAAGCTTAGAGCGTGCAGCTTCCGTCATGGTGTAGCTTTCTCCGAAAACTGCCTTGTCGTTGCCGAACTGCCAGATATCCGCTGACAGATCAAGTGCGGGATGACTGACGGCAGGAGGGAGCTGATATTCGATGCATTTTACGCCCAGCTCCTTTGCTAACGGGTTTGTAGAATAGATGATATCGGGACTGTATACGGAAAAGGGCGAACCGTCAATTTTTTTTACGCTGTCGGGGATCGAAAGTGAATGTAGGCGGCTGCGGTTATAAAAAGCAGATTCGCCGATCTCAGTTACCGTGTCAGGCATCACCACATTCACATCGTTTCCGGTATACAGTACGAGGAGCCCGTTGGAAAGTATGAGCCAGCCGCCGTTTCCATCAGCAAGGTTTTGTAAAAATGGTGTGTACAGGAAGGATGAATATGCGGCGTAGGTCAATGAGTCCGGGAACTCGAATTCCTGGATATTCGTACCGAAAAAGGCGTAGTGCTGGATCGTTTCAAGCGAAGCAGGAAGCTTTACCTTTTGCAGCGTTGAATAATAGAACGCATCGTATGGGATAGTTTTTACGCTGTCCGGTATCTCAAGCTCGTACAGGTTCGTGTAGGCAAATGCCGAATCACCGATATATCTGAGCCTTTCCGACAGACGTATCTCAAACAATGATGAGCTTTTAAAGGCATTTTCTCCGATGTAGGTAACAGTGTCCGGCAGATAGACTCCGCTTAACTGCTTATTATAAAAAGCATTCTTACCTATGGCGGTAACTCCGTCGGGCACTATCACGTAACAATCATCGCCGATATATTCTATCACCTCACCGTCTTCGATCACATAATCCTCGGGGACGCATACATAGTATTCCTCAAAATTCTCGATATAAGTTGGATCTGCAAACACTTTCATCGGGCAAAGGAATGTGAATATCATCATTAAAGCTGTAAGTGCAGCAGTGGTTTTCTTTATCATATTATCTCCTTCGGCTCTTCATTTGGAGGAGTGAGCCCGTATTTTTTATAGAAGCCGGAAATATCCTTTCCGGAGAGGACAAGCTCTTCGTGCATAAGTCTTTTTGCATTCTTGTCATAGAAGCCGATAGTTCTTTCGCCTGTGCAGGCGCTTCTGCCCAGCATTATATCATCTGCGGAATAGGGTTCCGGAACAGGCAGCGTGGTGTGCTTTCTGAAAATGCTCATATCATATCTCACCTCTGTCTATATTATATCACCTGTACAATGTGCTGTAAAGGAAAAATTCCGGCAATCCCCTGAACAAGCGGACATGGGCTCGTTTATCGGTAGATATGAGAAGAAAGCGGAGGCTTCTGACTTGAAAAAGTTAGGATTATATTGACTTTCTCCGATAAATATGCTAAAATAAGCCATATAATATTTATATGGCCATTACTGTGATTATATTTGCAAGGGGGGACAAGTATGCTCAGATCTGCTATTCTCAGACAGACAGAGCATAACTGCGCCCTTTTCACATTTATATCATGTTAATAAACCGCACTCTGCACGTAGAGATATCGTGCAGGGGGCGGTTTTGTTATTATTATACTATATGGAGGTGCGTTTTTATGAATGAACACACAAAGCCCGTCATTCCTTCCTGTAGAGGAGTAGTGGCGGAAAAACACTGCCTTACGGACGAAAGGAGGTCGCCATGATAAAGACAGCCAAACGCCTGATGAGTTTTATGCTGGTGCTGGTGATGTGCGTTACCTTCTGTCCGATAGAGCCTTTGAGGACAGTGGCAGATGATCCGACTCCGGTAACCTATGAGTGCCAGCCCCAGAGCAAGACCTATGACTCGGAAATGGACAATGTAACGGTTACATGGTCAATGAACGTGCAAAGACATTGGCGCGTTACTGAATCTGTTGTCTATATGGTCAACGGAAACCATAGCTCATTTGTTGCAAGATTGAACAACGATTGGTCAACTAATAAATTCAGCTATGAATTTTCAGTCGTTTCGCCTAATAATTATAAGTATTTTGTACGCACTTATTATTGCGAAAATGTTTCTTCACCAAGCTCGATCTATTCCATTGATTCTGAGGAATTTACGATCTCATACGCTGATAAGAGATTCCTCCGTCAGCCAGAGAGTGGGCCGTATAATCAGAGCACAGGCAAGCTCGATGTAAAATGGAGCACGAATTTCAAGCCGGAAAAGGTCGAGGTCTGGAACTATTCGACCATAATAGACACATTATCGCCGATCGGTGCGAACGGTACATATTCCTTCGATGCAGCCGTTTCAAGCAAACCCGGTTATTATCTCCGTGCATACTGGGACGATGAGCATTATAAGGAATCAAATACCTTTGGCGTAACATCAAAGCTTGAGTTTACGACACAGCCCGAAGATGTGGAATACTACATGAATAGCGCTGAGGTCGAGGTAACTTGCGATACTAACTTCAATCCCTACAAAGTAGAGGTCATACGCAAGACAGGCGACGAAAAAGTTGTGTATTCATCGCTTTACAGCCACATGACAAGCTCCATAGGCTGCTGCTTCGTGCCTACAGTAGACACTGTATATTTCGTTCGTGCTTATATGAACGAAAATGCATATGTGGATTCTGAGTCGTTCAGAGCTTATTATCCCGCAGGCTTCAAATTCCTGAAGGAGCCGCAGGACGGACAGTACAGAGCTGCTACTATGGATTTTGAAGCGTATTTCCAGCTCAGCTTTACACCTGCTCAGATACAGCTTATGTATTATGATGAGGATGATGAGGAGTTCAAAAACACCGACGAGTATGAGCTGTTAAGTTATTCGGGCAACAATTATACGCTCGTTGTTCCATATGACTACATTAACACTCCTTTAAAGGTCATCGCAGAGTATTATGGCATTGATTCGGACGGAAATGCAAAGGTTAACAGCATCTCATCCCGTGTATTCATCGCAAGGGATATTGCTGCCAGCTTCATAGAGCAGCCAACAGGCTCTTATCTTCAGCCGCTGCTTTATCCGGGCATCGATTATAAACTGTCATGGAAAACTGATTTCAAGCCTGTAAAGGTGGAGATCACATACAATCACCGCTGGGAAGACAATAAATATGTATGGGATACAGCAAAGACTGTCACAAGCGATCTGAGCAGTGATATGACGATCACCGGTTTTACTCCGGAAGCAGGTGTGAAATATAAGGTCTATGCTTACTATACGGACGATGATTATGTTTCTTCCGATGAGTTTTCGGATGATATGTCCGATCTGAGATTTGAGCTTCAGCCAAGTGCAAGCTACACTCTGCCAAACGATAAAGACCCTTATGTCTGCACATATGAGTGGTCAACAAGCTTTGTGCCGGATAAGATCGTATTCGCATACGATTACGTTGACCGTCATAACTGGAAGAAGGCTTTCAGCTTTACCAGAAATATTAATCTGTACAATAAAATCAACACCAGCCTTGATGTTATTGAGGCAGGACGAAATTACTGTCTCCTTGCATATTACGGAGAGGGTGAATATGACTTCGTCGTATCCGATTATTTCTCAGCATCTGACGAAAAGCTGAAAGAACTTTATCATCCCAACATTATGTCACAGCCGTGGGATGGAGAGAATAGTTATTATCGTGGTGTGCTCATTCCCTATAATCCTGTTCGTGTAGAGCATTATTTGAGGGGTTCTAAGCTCGAAAAATCAGATGTACACCAGTATACAGGCAGTGATCTTGAAACTTTCCAGAACGCATACGGAATCAATATGGCTTATTTAGCCCCGCTCCGGATAGATAA
>JAAYBK010000080.1 GCA_012718885.1 Ruminococcus sp.
TCATTGCTTTGTGAACAGCTATCTGCTGTTCCTTTTTTATGTAAGCTTCTTCTACGGCGTTTTCGTCATCTGCCAGTTCAGGTGTATCCTCAATAGAACTGCACTGTCTCTTTGAATATTTGCGGATATGGTCTATCGCAATATTCCTGCCGATAGTATAGAGCCATGTCTTAAATGTGCTTTTGCCCTTGAATTTCGGCTTTTTCGTGCCGAGCAGGACAAATGTATCCTCTGCAAGCTCTTCGGCTGTCTGAACGTTTCCTACAATACTTGTCAGGTACAGTATCAGACCGTCACAGTATTCTATTATGATCTCATCCAATCCTTGTACATCACCATTGTCACGAAAACGGCGGTAGCTACTTGCACCGTTATCCATAGACCTGTTCCTTTCTGAAAGCCTCTTTCACGGCCTTTCACTTATTAGACGATACCAGACGCAAAAACTACGCGCGATTTTTCAAAAAAATTTTTTCTGCCGGAAAAAGCGCTGTATACTGCGGTATATACATGTTTCTGATATTGATTATAACACAAAGCTGCTGATCTTTCAAGAAAAATCACCTTTTCCGGAGCCAGATCCGCTGTTTATCATATACAAAAAGTTTATTTAGCACCTGTTATTATAAATATGTTATGATTATGTTAATTTTTTGTGTAGGATTATTGTTGGAAATTGACAAATTGCAATTTATGATGTAAAATTATGATAAGGTTACTATCGCCAATTGCTTTTTCATAAATCATTCAAGCGGAATGGAGTATAATCATGTCAGGATCTATCAAAAAAAGAATAGGCTTTTCATCAGCCATAGTTCTTGTGATCTTTGTTGTCATTGTATTCTCTGTTTCTTGTCTTTTGGTCAGGATGACAGGCTTGAAATACCAGAATACTATCGCTTCCGAGGCACTGGATATGGCGGAGCTCACTATAAATGCCGACCTCGCCAAGGAGGCTTTCAATACAAGAACAGTATCGGATGAGTATTCTTCTGTGCAGAATAAGCTGAGAGCCTATCAGGAACGGAACAGCTCGGATATAAGACGCATCTCCCTTGTAAGCTTCAGCAATACCTCCGGCAGCTATATATATGATACCGGTGGTGCTCTCCTCGGCTCAAAGCTGGAATACGACAGCTATACCTCATCTATAAAGGCGGAGCTGATAAACGGAAGAAGCTCACTCAATCACTCCGAAGAAGGTATGAGCACTTATTACCGACCTGTAAGGACCGTGGATGACAGCCTCTGCGGCTATATAATAGTGGAGCTGGAAAAGCCCCATGAGTACAGGTACATCCCTGCCGCCATAGGAGTGCTGGCAGGACTGCTCATACTTTGCGGCGTGTTCGTTATCATCCTCATAACCACACTCAACAGAAGGATATTCCGACCCATAAAGCAGATAACCAGCTCTGCCGTATATCTCTCCGGCGACGACGATGCCTCTGAGGGAAAGGATGCGTCCGTATTCTTCGATACCAACCGCAGCGACGAGATAGGTCATCTCAGCAAGGCTCTGCAAAAGATACTCTTCGAGATGAACAGCAGCAATGAGAACCTTTCCCAGGCTCTCTTCGATGCCAACCACGATGGTATGACACATATGCTGAACAAGCGCTGCTACCACAGTATGGAGGAGATGTTCCGCAGCGGCGAGAACATATGCCTTATATATTTTGACGTAAATAATCTCAAGCTGATGAACGATACTCTCGGCCATGAGTGCGGCGACTATGTTATAACCTCCGCCGCTGACTACATAAGAAGCTTCCTCGGCCCCAACGACCACTGCTTCAGAATGGGCGGCGATGAGTTTCTCATGGTCATGACCAACTGCACTTACCGCAGAATTGATGCTATCGTAGACAAGCTTGAAAAGGATTCTCCCATAATACTCAGCAAGCCGGAGGAATCCATAAAATGTGCCCTTTCCTACGGTTGTTCCTACGCAAAGGGCAAATATTCATACGATGAACTGCTGGCAGAAGCTGAAGAGAATATGTATGAAAAGAAAAACTCTCTTAAAAAGCTTATGAATATGCCAGACAGATAACGGAGGTGTTTTTTTGAGCAAAACCAAGAAAAAGAGAACTGCTCCGTTCTGGGGATCGTCTTTCAGAGTGAAGTTCATTCTTCTCGATATACTGTTCTTGCTGGCACTGGCCTTGTCATGGTACATTATGGCGGCTACCGTCGAAAAGGCCTCATCTGAGAAATATGACCGGATGGAAAAAACTGCTGTGACAGCTACAGAGCAGATGACCAGTACGGGTATCGACAGTGCTGTATCTGTTGCAAAGAATATATACACCAATAAGCCGGTGTATGATTTCCTGAACAGATCCTATTCTTCATCATCCGAA
>JAAYBK010000081.1 GCA_012718885.1 Ruminococcus sp.
ATACAAATCAAATTGCTCATCATCATAATCGCCAGTTGGTTTAGTTGGTTCGATAATATCCGAGTACCTTGATAGTTTTAGCACCAACCTTATACCTGCGAGTGCAGAGGGATCCTATGTAGAGGGTGATCAGCTTATTTGATAGATCCATGATAAGGCGAGACCATCCTTTTAGCATATTCTCCCATTATTATGATATATTTGCTCATTTCTTCGATAATCTGTTTCGGATCGTCTTTCATACCGCCATGCGTCCAGCGGCATATAACGTTCCATATCCCGCCGATATTCATCGTGATAGGATAGCTTGGATCTAAACCGCAGAAAAAATCCGAAGGCACGAACCCAAGAGCTATAAGTTCTTCATGCTTTATGGGGAGGGCTTCGTTGAGCTTTTGCAGAACGCGGTACATCATATTGTTCTTGTCGAACAAAATCAGCATATCCTTATGATCTGCGCAGAAATTGAAGATTATCTCTATCGGCATGATCTCATTTAATAATATCAGACGGTCTTTGTAATCGTCAATGAGCTTGTCGAGTATTGCGTCGAGCACATCCTCTTTTGAATCGAAGTTGCGGTAAAATGTTTTTCTTACAAGCTTGGATTCGAGTGCTATCTGCTTTACTGTTATCTCCTCGTACGGATGATCCTCCATTAGTTTGAGGAGTGCCTTGCATATCTCTGCCTTTGATCTGAGTGCAGAAGGGTTTGTTGAATCGTTCATAATAATACCTCCAAAAAGTGACACACAAAATATAAGTTCGTGTATCTTTTTTGTTTTGTGTTGACATTTCGATAAAACTATTATATCATGTTCTCAGAAGTTACACAAGTGTGTAAAGTTATACTTTTGTGTAACTTTATAGTACGCCCAAAAAGGAGAAAGTTATGATAAGTATAAGAAATATAGTGAAGAAGTACAGATCGGGAAGCGAGGAAATAGCAGCGCTAGACGGGATCAGTGCAGAGATAAGAGCGGGAGAATTCACCGTGATACTCGGACCTTCGGGAAGCGGTAAAAGCACGATGCTAAATATGCTCGGCGGCATGGATCGTCCGACAAGCGGAGAAATACTTGTAAGCGCTGAGGATATCTCGAAGTTTTCCGAGAAAAAGCTTACGGACTATCGCAGGAAGAACGTTGGCTTCGTGTTCCAGTTCTATAACCTTGTTGAAAATCTGACTGCCTATGAGAACGTCGGTATTGCGGCTGATCTCAACGGCAATGCCGACAAGGCAGCCGATGCGCTTATAGACGTAGGGCTTGAAAAGCGGATGAAGAGTTTTCCGAATCAGCTTTCTGGCGGCGAGATGCAGAGAGTTGCGATTGCAAGAGCTGTTGCGAAATCTCCAAAGTTGCTACTATGCGACGAGCCTACGGGAGCGCTTGATGTGGCAACTGGAGATATGATCTTCGGGCTTTTGAAGAAATACTCGCAGAACAATGACACAGCTGTGGTTGTGGTGACTCACAACCCCGAGGTCGCCAAGATAGCCGATCACGTCATTCGCCTGCGCGACGGAAAGATAGTAGCGGACGAAAGTCGCTGTAAGCAGGATAGTGAAGCCAAAGCAGTCTGAAAGAAAGGAAACAGCAATGAAGTTTTTGTATTGGAAAATGATCCGCAGCGTCAGACAGTTCAAGCTACAATTTGTATCTGTTTTGCTGCTTGCAATGCTTTCTGTCGTGATTTATAGTGGTCTAGAAGGTATCTGGAGAGGTATTGAGTACGAATTTGATTCGTTTGCCAATGAGACTGATCTTGCCGATGAATGGGTATCTGCGGTTTACTTTACTAGCGATGATGTTGATGCCATAAAACAGATGAACGGCGTTTCAGGAGTATCACAGAGACTTCGCATAACTGTATCATCTCCCTCCGATGACAGCAGTGACACATACCTGTGTCTTGATACTGTCGGAGATGAGAGCATATCCTCGATGAAGCTTGTAAGCGGAAAAAAATATGATAAGAATCTTACGGACAGCGTCTGGCTCGACCGCGATTATGTTGAAGAAAACGGTATTTCCGCGGGACAGATGATAGATATATCATACAATGGAAATACCGTGCGCACAACGGTAGCGGGAGTAGTGATGTCTGCCGAAAAAGCTCATTATATCGGCACGACCGATAATTATATCCCAGAGCATAATAAATATGGCTACGGCTTTATGAGTGA
>JAAYBK010000082.1 GCA_012718885.1 Ruminococcus sp.
GAACGATGTCATTTCGGGATTCGGCTGGTCATGCAGCAAAAAATAAAGCGGGTGCTTCGGCACTCGCTCTTTTCCGTTATCGGTGTATTGGTAAACGTGCAGCGGTAATTGTGCGATTGCCTCCGACAGCACTCTCACGCAAGCGTACACCGCAATGATCTGCATTGCCGTGCGGTCGTTGACTCGCTTGCCTGCATGAGTCCGTCCGAAGAAATAACTGTAGGACGGGCTGTCGTAGCTGTCCTTCGGCTTGTCCCGTGACCGGAACAGTCCGCTGAAAATACCCATGTGCATCAGCTCCTTTCAGTTGACTTTTTCTATGGGCGTATGATATAATATGGAAAAGATATGAATCGGGTGATCATATGAGTAAATCAATCAGCGTAGAATTCTGCAGTTATTTCTGCAAACATCGCCATTCGGAATTAAAGGACGGTTGGATACCAACATGTGATGCTTACCCAAATGGACGACTTGGCGTGAATTACAATAATTTATTTGAATTCACAAGAGAATGTGCAAATGGAATTGGATTTGAACCAAATGAAAATGCTGATTCAACTTGGTTACAAAAAAGAAGGCGTCGAGATCCGTGGATACAAAATATGAAACAGTATTTAAAAACAGGTAAGCCCGATAAATGTATGTTATGCCATTCTGATATGATTCACGTATACAGTGACGCTCCTTTGACAACAATTATTACCTTTGTATGCTATGGATGTGGTAAACGATACTCATTTCAAAGCGATAAGAATCAATACTTGAACAAAAGGCAACTGCGATACATTGGTCATAATCCACTTTTCCCGCTGACTTTTGGAAAGATTTATGAATGCGACTGGATGGAATACGGAATGTACTGGATTACTGACGATCAAGGTGAAGAATATTTGTATCCTTTATATGATTTTGAAATAATTTCATATTAATAGAATAACTCAGGAGGCTGTTTTATGAAAGTTGAATTTTTAGTAAATCAAGAAATTGGCGTTGATGGGCGTCAGCTTTTCATTCAAGAATCCGAATTTAAAAAAGCAAAAGATGATTTAGAAGAATATAATAGCTTTGCATTTGCAACAAACTGCCTTTTCTCTTTTTACGGTGCACCTGATGATTATATAAGTAGAGATGAATATGAAACCATTCTATCTGCTTTAGAAAAGGGTGGCGCAGTTATAATCTCAATTGTAGAGGAAAGATATCCAAGAAGAATCTCTCCTGAGGTATACGTTTCAAATAACAACAGATTAAAAAAGATTGTTATTTGAATTACAGCACCAGCATCTCCCTGCTGTCATAAATGCTGTCGCCGGAGTCGTTCCCGCAGCGGATTGCACGATCGAGAGCCATGATCGTGGCGACCGTTCCGTCGATCTTTTCGGTGGACTTTTCCTTGTCCGGCTTGATGTTGCCCGCCGGATCGCGCTTGATGAAAATGTTGTCCATATTCCAGCGCAGCACCGGATGCCCGTTGTGGGCGATCTTCTGCTCCAGCGTCAGCTTCATCAGCTCTTTGGTCGGCGGCGACATATCACGGTAGCCCTGACCGAACTGCACCAGCGTGAAGCCCAGCCCCTCAAGGTTCTGCGACATTTGCACTGCACCCCAGCGGTCGAAGGCAATCTCCCGGATATTGAACCGTGTACCCAGTTCATCGATGAAGTTTTCGATGAAACCATAATGCACGACGTTTCCCTCGGTCGTCAGCAGGTAGCCCTGCCGTTCCCAGAGGTCATACGGCACATGGTCGCGCCGGACACGGAGATCAAGCGTTTCCTCCGGTAGCCAGAAGTACGGCAGAATATAATAATGGTCGTCCTCCTCGGTCGGCGGAAACACCAGCACGAATGCGGTGATATCCGTCGTTGACGAGAGGTCGAGACCGCCATAACATACACGCCCTTCCAGCAGCGATTCGTCGAAATCAACCTTGCAGGCGTCCCATTTGTGCATCGGCATCCAGCGGACGGTCTGTTTCACCCATTGATTCAGACGAAGCTGTCGGAAGGCGTTTTCTTCGCCGGGGTTCTGCTTTGCGGATTCGCAGGCGGCTTCCACCTTATCCATGCCGATGGTCTCACCGAGGGACGGATTTGAATTCTTCCACACCTCCGGAGAAGTCCAGTCGGCATCATCGGGTGCGCCGTAGATGACAGGGTAGAAGGTCTTGTCGATCTTGCGCCCTTCCAGAATATCCTGCGCCTTCTGGTGCTGTTCGTAGCAGATGGAATTGGTGTCCGTGCCTGCCGTTGTGATAAGGAAATACAGCGGCTGCATTCGAGCATCGCCGGAACCTTTCGTCATAACGTCAAACAGCTTCCGGTTAGGCTGGGTATGCAGTTCATCGAATACGACTCCGTGGATATTGAATCCGTGCTTGCTGTATGCCTCGGCGGAAAGCACCTGATAGAAGGAGTTGGTCGGGACGTACACGATGCGCTTCTGCGAAGTCAGTATCTTCACTCGCTTATTCAGCGCAGGACACATTCGTACCATGTCAGCGGCGACATCGAACACAATCGCCGCCTGCTGCCGGTCGGCAGCGCAGCCGTATACCTCGGCACGTTCCTCACCGTCGCCACACGTTAAAAGCAGGGCGACCGCAGCGGCAAGCTCGGACTTTCCGTTCTTTTTCGGAATTTCGATGTATGCCGTGTTGAATTGGCGGTAGCCGTTGGGCTTGATAACACCGAACAGGTCACGGATGATGCGCTCCTGCCAGTCGATCAGCTCGAACGGCTTTCCTGCCCATGTACCTTTTGTATGGGCAAGGCACTCGATGAACCGGACTGCGTAGTCGGCGGCGGCTTTGTCGTAATGGGAATCCTCCGCCATAAACTTTGTCGGTGTATAATCTTTCAGCTTTCGCAAGTGCCTCACCTCCTTCAGAGAGAAAGGCGGCATCCTACCGGTTGCCGCCTTCGTGTTTTTAGTTGTATTCGTGCATCAGGATCGCCAGCGCCATTTCCGCTGCCTCGTTCTGCGGCGGAACATCCAGCCCCCGGTCGTAGTTGTAAACAACCTCGCCGCTGATCTTCAGCGTCAGCTTGCTGATCCTGCCGCCGTCGATCCCGTA
>JAAYBK010000083.1 GCA_012718885.1 Ruminococcus sp.
AAAATGGAAACTGACGCTATAGTCAATGCTGCAAACAGTTCGCTGCTGGGAGGCGGAGGCGTTGACGGAGCTATACACCGTGCAGCCGGCCCGGAGCTGCTTGCTGAGTGCAGGACGCTGGGCGGCTGTGAGACAGGCTCGGCAAAGGTCACGAAGGCATACCGGCTTCCTTGCAGGTACGTGATACATACTGTAGGCCCAATATGGCAGGGCGGAGACTGCAATGAAAGCGAGCTTCTTCGATCCTGCTACCGGACTTCACTGGAGCTGGCTGCTGAATACGGCTGCCAGTCAGTAGCATTTCCGCTGATATCGGCCGGAGCCTACGGCTATCCCCGGAGAGAGGCCTTGTGTATCGCTGAGGAGACCATAGCCGGCTTTCTGGAAAGTCATGATATGGATGTTATCCTGGTCATTTTTGACCGTAACTCTTTTGAGCTGAGTTCATCACTTTACAAGGATATATGCCAGTACATCGATGACCGCTATGCGTCAGAGCATGATGATACCAACCGCCGGAGAAAGGCTGTCAGCGATCTGCTTTCGGAAAAGAGCAGCGGCCGTAAGGCAGGCGGACTGTTTGGCAGAAAGAAACAATCTGCTAAAAATCTTGCTGCTATGCCAATGGCAGTACAAGCTTTGGCAGCAGAGGAAGCTTGCGAGGCGGATGTCGACAGTGAGCTTAGCATGATACTGAAGAAGCAGGACGAATCATTCTCCGAGGCACTTCTGCGTATGATAGACGAAAAGGGATATACCGACATACAGATCTATAAGAAGGCCAACATTGACCGAAAGCTTTTCTCCAAGATCAGGAGCGATAACGGCTACAAACCGAAAAAACAGACTGCCGTAGCCTTTGCAGTCGCCCTTGAACTGGACATAAATGAGACTGAGAGTTTCCTTGCAAAAGCTGGATATGCTCTTTCGGGAAGCCTGAAATTTGATCTTATAATAAGATACTTTATCGAGCGCCGGAACTATGATATCTACACCATAAACGAAGCACTGTTCGCATTTGACCAGACACTTATCGGCTGCTGAAAATGTCGCTTTGAAAGCGACCATAATACCTCCGTCATGATGTATACTGTAATTACAGTAAAGGAAAACCACAAGACATCTGAACGGAGGTATTTTTATGAAAAAGGATCTTACAGAAATGGTATTTATTCTCGACGAGAGCGGTTCTATGGTAGGTCTGACCGATGATACTATCGGCGGTTTCAATTCACTTATTGACAAGCAGAAGAGAGAGGACGGCGAGGCGTTCGTATCAACAGTCTTCTTCAGCAGCACATCCAAGGTCATACACGACAGAGTGCCTCTGGATAGGGTGCCTGAGCTGACAAGGAGGGAATACGTTCCCGGCGGCTGCACAGCCCTCCTTGACGCTGTGGGGGATGCAGTGAAGCACATTGCTAATATCCATAAATACGCCCGTCCGGAGGATGTTCCGGAAAAGACCATATTTGTTATAACCACTGACGGAATGGAGAATGCCAGCAGGAAGTTCACTCAGAAGGAAGTGAAGAGACTCATTGAAAAGGAGCAGGAGGAGTACGGCTGGGAGTTCATCTTCCTCGGCGCAAACATTGACGCAGCGGAGACTGCCGGAGATCTTGGCATAAGGGCGGAAAATGCAGTGGAATACTGTGCAGACGCAGCCGGAACTCATTGCGTTTACGAATCTATAACCGGAGCAGTAAGCTCAGTCAGAAGGTCTGTGCCTCTTGCGAAATCAAGCTGGAGAGAGTCAGTGGACAAGGACAACGAGAGACGTTCTGCCGAGAAGAAGGGCGGACTGCTTTCAGGTATGTTCAGGAAATAAAAGATATGATCCCGGTATTTAAGTGCGGTGCTTATATAGCAATTATATGTTAGTTATTGAGGGAAACCCTTTTGAAAAAGGGTTCCTCTGAC
>JAAYBK010000084.1 GCA_012718885.1 Ruminococcus sp.
AACGCCTGTTCCCGGCCATACATTCATCATGATCTTTCCAGGAGTCTGGGGGATATTCTGATAAGCTGTATATACAGGCTTTCCGTCTACATACCATGTGATATGGTCACGCTGCCAATCGAAGCCGTATGTATGGAAGCCCTGAGAAGCATCGAATCCAAGGTCATATGTGAACTCGTGGTCGCCCTGGCCGTTTGTGAAGTAGTTGAACTGTACCTTTGTTGTATCCTTACCGAGGATCTCAACGTCGATCTCATCCCATGGGTTGTTATCGGACTCGCCTGTGTAGGTGAAGAATGAGGATACAACGCCGTCATTCTTTATTGCCTGCATGGATGTCTCGTAGTAACCAAAGCCATAGAAGTCCTTTGTTCTGTACTCACCGGCTGAATAGGGGTATTTTGCAGAATCAGGATACTTTGAATCAGATCTTCTCTGATCGATAGTCAGATTGAGCACACCGCCGTCATAGGATGTGTTCTCCTTATGCCAGAAGCAGTTGAACATACTCTGGTTTGACCAGCCGTCGGAAGCCATGAATGTTGAAGGCTGTCCCTTTCTGAAGTCAGCAACCATTGTTGCATTGTTGTTGATAGTCTGTCCGCCGTCGTTAGTGTTATTGTTATTATTATTATTATTGTTGTTGTTATTGTTATTATTGTTATTGTTATTATTATTGTTATTGTTATTATTGCCGCTCTTCTTATATGTTACCCACTGATAGCGAGCTGTAAGAGGAGTTCTGCCGTTGAATGCCTTGAGCCAGCTGTCAACACCTGTTCCCGGCCATACATTCATCATGATCTTTCCAGGAGTGTTGGGGATGTTCTGATTAGCTGTATATACAGGATTTCCGTCTACATACCATGTGATATGGTCAGGCTGCCAGTCGAAGCCGTATGTGTGGAATGCCTCAGAAGCATCGAATCCCAGGCTATATGTATACTCATGTTCACCCTGGCCGTTTGTGAAGTAGTTGAACTGTACCTTTGTTGTATCCTTGCCGAGGATCTCGATATCGATCTCATCCCAAGGATTCTTGTCGGATTCGCCTGTGTAGGTGAAGAATGAAGATACAACGCCGTCATTCTTTATAGCCTGCATGGATGTCTCATAGTAACCGTAACCGTAGAAGTCCTTTGTTCTGTACTCACCGGCTGAATACGGATATTTTGCAGAATCGGGATACTTTGAATCTGATCTCTTCTGGTCGATGATCAGGTTGAGTACGCCGCCGTCATAGGTCGTATTTTCCTTATGCCAGAAGCAGTTGAACATACTCTGGTTTGACCAGCCGTCGGAAGCCATGAATGTTGAAGGCTGTCCCTTTCTGAAATCTGCAACAAGGTCAGCGCTGGAATCCATAGGTGTTCCACGATCCGGGATACCGTTATTTGGCTGTGTTGTAGTTGTGACAGGTCTTGTAGTGGTTGTAGTTGTAGTGGTCGTAGTTGTTGTAGTAGTTGTTCTTGTAGTAGTTGTTGTAACTATATCATATCCCGGCATATATGACTCAGGAAGCTCGGTAATGATCCTGAGAAGGTACTTCTGGATTGAAAGAGCGTCCATAGGAGTGATCTTATCGCCGTGGTTATATACATCGGCATTGGTAACGCCCTGAGCCCTGATATGTGTTGATTCAGTACCATCCTCACCGTAACGGTCAGCGTTGGAAAGTACCTGCATCACAAGAACTGCATCATTCATCTTTACATCGCCATCGCAGTCTGCGTCGCCCCATTTATTTCCTTCAGGATACTGAGGAGTATCGATAACAACAATATTTGATGAGTCGTAGGGTTCAAGAACAACATTGTCAATAAAGATAGTATGTGCCGGAAGATCCGGATCTGCTTCCTGGTCACCGCAGTTGAAGCAGAGCATAGCCATATTATCTGTATCGTACTCCATAGTAAATGTATCAGTTACTGTCTGAGGAGTAGGTCCGATATCGATTCCCTTCCATGCATAGGTGGTATAATTTCCGCCGTTCTGCTGGACTACACTCTCAACAAATCGATTGGTAGTGCAGGATATATCATAGGATAAACGATATTTTTGATTCTTAACAAGCGGTACTGAAGAGTATGAGAGCTGTACGGCATAATTCTTCGTACCTACATTGTCTACTTTAAGAGCAAGTCTGCCGCTGTCAGTGGAAAGCGTACAGCTTCCGCCGCGCTCCTTGTAGACGCTCCAGCCGTCTATTCCCGATTCAAATGTTGAATTCTTGATGCTATTGTCTGCTGCACTTACAACTCCTGCCGTTACATTCGGTATAGCTGCCACGATCATAGAGCAGGCTGCCAGAGTTGCTGCACAGCGCTTCAAATAGTGCTTCTTCATAACTTTACTCCCTCTTTATCCAAGAACCTTTCGCATATATTTGCCCAAAATCAGGGCGTTCGGTTCAATTATTTCAATAATAATATACATTATACGCACAGTTTAGTATATTATTTTTATGACATTAATGGTAAAATGGTGACATCCCACAAAAAACCACCGCCCTATTACGGCTATTATTTGCGGATATACGCTTATTATTGAGGGAGACCCTTTTGAAAAAGGGTCCTCCCTCAAACTCCCTCCCTAAAACTTTCAGTTTTAAATTTTCCCCAGATAGGGCGCACAGCAAATAAAAAAGCCCATGTAGTAATTACATGGGTGCGCCCTATCTGGGGAAAATTTTAGATTAAAAGTCTTTGGAAAGGGGTTCGGGGAAGAACCTTTCCTCAGAAAGGTTTTCCCCGAGTAATCATCATATATCTGTAAATAATAGCCGCAATAGAGCAGGTGGTTTACTTTATATCGCCGTGGTGAGCCTGGAGGGACTTAACGCCGAAGTGCTTATTCTCCTTGATAGCTCTGATACCCTCAGCACTTGCCTTAGCAGCGGCCATAGTAGTGATGTAAGGGATACGGTGCTTGATAGCTGCCTTACGGATGTAGCTGTCGTCGTGGACGCTGGTCTTTCCGGCAGGCGTATTGATAATGAGCTGGATCTCGCCGTTTGCGATCTCGTCGGCGATATTCGGTCTTCCCTCGTAGATCTTGAAGATCTTCTCAACAGGGATGCCTGCTTCCTTTATCATATCGTAGCTCTTTCCTGTAGCGATGATGCGGAATCCGAGCTCATTGAAGTTCTTAGCGATATCTATAAGCTCCGGCTTGTCTCTGTCACATACACTGAGGAGGACAGTACCTTCCATAGGAAGTCTTGTCTGAGTAGCCTCCTGAGCCTTATAGTAAGCCTCGCCGAATGTAGGAGCGATACCGAGGACCTCACCTGTAGAACGCATCTCAGGTCCGAGGACAGGGTCAACCTCCTGGAACATATTGAACGGGAATACAGCTTCCTTCACGCCGTAGTGACAGATCTCACGATCCTTGAGCTCCGGAACAGGAGAAGGTCTGCCTGTAAGTGCAGAAGTTATGATATCTGTAGCGATCTTTACCATATTGATATCGCAAACCTTTGATACCAGCGGAACTGTTCTTGAAGCACGGGGATTAGCTTCGAGAACATAAACTGTATCGCCCTCGATAGCGTACTGCATATTCATAAGACCGCAAACGTTCATTTCAACAGCGATCTTCTTTGTGTACTCCTTGATTGTAGCGATCTGCTTCTCTGTCAGGTTCTTTGCAGGGAGGATACAAGCGGAGTCACCGGAGTGAACGCCTGCAAGCTCGATATGCTCCATAACAGCAGGAACGAAGCAGTTTGTACCATCGGATATAGCGTCAGCCTCACACTCTGTAGCGTGGTTGAGGAAACGGTCGATAAGGATAGGTCTGTCGGGAGTAACACCAACTGCGGCAGACATATATACCTTCATCATCTCGTCATCGTGAACGATCTCCATTCCACGGCCGCCGAGAACGTAGGAAGGACGAACCATTACAGGATAGCCGATGCGGTTAGCGATTTCAAGAGCCTCGTCAACGTTTACAGCCATTCCTGACTCAGGCATAGGTATGCCAAGTCTGTCCATCATAGCACGGAAGTGATCTCTGTCCTCAGCAAGGTCGATAGTCTCGGGAGTCGTTCCGAGGATATTTACGCCGTACTTCTTGAGGTCGTTTGCAAGGTTAAGAGGAGTCTGTCCGCCGAACTGAGCGATAACGCCTACCGGCTTTTCCTTTTCATGGATAGAGAGAACATCCTCCAGTGTAAGAGGCTCGAAATAGAGCTTATCGGATGTATCATAGTCTGTGGAAACTGTCTCAGGGTTGCAGTTTACGATAATTGACTCAAAACCAAGCTTCTTGAGAGCAAGTGCAGCATGAACGCAGCAGTAGTCGAACTCGATACCCTGACCGATTCTGTTAGGACCGCCGCCCAGGATCATTATCTTCGGCTTGTCAGTGCTTACAGGGCTGTTATCCTCTGCAAGGTGGTATGTTGAGTAGTAATAAGCTGCATTTTCAGTACCGCTTACGTGAACACCCTCCCAAGCTTCCTTGATACCGAAGCCGATGCGGGCATTTCTTATCTCCTCCTCAGTGACCTCGAGGAGTGAGCTGAGGTAACGGTCAGAGAAGCCGTCCAGCTTAGCCTGCTTGAGAACGTTTTCAGCAGGAACAGCGCCCTTCATTGTAAGGAGAGCCTCTTCCTCGTCAACAAGCTCCTTCATCTGCTCGATGAAGTACTTCTTTATCTTTGTAAGCTCGTGGAGCTCGTCTACAGTTGCGCCCTTGCGGAGAGCCTCGTACATTACGAACTGTCTCTCACTTGTGGGGTAACGGAGCTCAGCCATGAGCTGATCCTTTGTCATGTCATTGAAATTCTTAGCGAATCCAAGGCCGTATCTGTCCTTTTCAAGGCTGCGGATAGCCTTCTGGAAGGCTTCCTTATAGGTCTTGCCTATGCTCATTACCTCGCCGACAGCTCTCATCTGAGTGCCAAGTTTGTCCTCAGCGCCCTTGAACTTCTCGAATGCCCAGCGGGCAAACTTGATAACGATATAATCGCCGTCCGGATAGTACTTGTCAAGTGTGCCGTACTTTCCGCAGGGGATATCCTTAAGTGTAAGTCCGCAGGCCAGCATAGCTGATACAAGAGCTATCGGGAAGCCTGTTGCCTTTGAAGCAAGTGCGGAAGAACGTGATGTACGGGGATTGATCTCGATAACAACGATACGTCCTGTCTCAGGATCACGAGCGAACTGACAGTTACATCCGCCTATTACCTGTATAGAATCGATGATACGGTAGGACATATCCTGAAGCTCCTTCTGGACATCCTCGGGGATAGTCAGCATAGGAGCAGAGCAGAATGAATCACCGGTATGAACGCCGATAGGATCGATATTCTCGATGAAGCATACTGTGATCTTGTTATTCTCAGCGTCACGTACGACCTCAAGCTCAAGCTCTTCCCAGCCGAAGATACACTCTTCAACAAGTACCTGGCCTACGAGAGAAGCCTGAAGGCCTCTTGCACAGACTACCTTGAGTTCGTCTACGTTGTATA
>JAAYBK010000001.1 GCA_012718885.1 Ruminococcus sp.
ACCTCAACTGACGGAGGATTCGGCTACTATGGAACGCCTATGGACTTTGAGTACATAATACTCAGTTCCCTCATGGAGTCAGAGTCCCCTGAAGAATGGGAAAGCAAGCTGTCCGAGCTCATAATCCCTGTGACCGGCGACGATTTCGCCGTAAGCATCGCTGTTTACGGTATGTACGATATAGCCGGCTGCAAGGAGTATTTCAAGGAGCGCTGCCAGTTTATCAAGGAAAAATATATCGATACTGTCGGAGAGAACGCAGATGAAGATATGCTGCTCCGGCTCTGGCAGGAATATAAACCAGGCTACTACAGGCGGTGATATGTATGGGAGAGTTATCTATATCAATGTCAGCGGAAAATAAGGATAAATTCACCCCATACCTCATCGGGGATTATCTCCTTACACAGCCAATGACAAGCAACAAAAGCGGTTTCTCCAAATGGGGATTCTGCACCAGAGGAGGCAAGGAATACTTCATCAAGGAGTTCCTCAACCCCGTATATCCTCTGGAATCAATAAAGCTCGAACCGGATGTGCGCCATAGAAAAATGGATCAGTGCATCGAGTGGTTCAACCAGAAAAAACGTATTTATTTCAGCATCGCTGCTTCCCAGGCCGGCAATCTCGTGCCGCCGCTGGAGCTCTTCAGGAACGAGAGCCATTTCTATCTCGTTACAGATAAGGTTTCCGAAACGCCTATGGATACCCACGAGCTCAGCAGCATAGATATGGACAATAAGTTCATCCTTATGAAGGTGCTTGCCAACAGCTTCTCAAAGCTGGCCGACAACCATGTTGTCCACGCAGACCTGAAGCTGGATAACCTTATGATAAAGCAGACCAACGGCTGCTTCTTCACAATAAAGGTCATCGATTTTGACGCAAGTTACCTTGAGGACAGCGCTCCGGTAGGTGAAGAGATACAGGGTGACTTCGTATATCTCGCACCTGAGACATTCCTTGCTATGATCGAGGAACCCGCAGTGCTCTCGCCAAAGGTTGATGTATTCGCTATGGGTATCGTCTTCCATCAGCTTCTCTGCGGTGAGCTGCCCGGATTTGACAGCGAATACGATTATGTCTATGAGGCCGTACTCAATGACGCTGAAATAAAGATAAGTGAAAATATTCCTGAGGAATTCCGTACACTTATAGCTGAAATGCTGAGAAAAGAACCAGCAGACAGATATTCGATGCGGCAGGTGCTCTCCGCCCTCAACGGGATCGAAGCTACCAAAAGAGCACGCAAGGCTGCCGAAGCTGTTCACGCCTCCCCTGCACCAAGGGCAGAGCATGGCGGCCGCTGGATATCTACCGATGATTTCGATTAGGGAGTAAGTTATGTGGATCTGCACAAAATGTGAAACTTTCAATGAAGAGACCTCCCTTGTGTGCTGCGTCTGCGGCAACAGGCGGGAGAATACAGATGCAAAATGCGATACTACCGTTCTTGAATCCAACTTCAAGTCATCTATGGAGGACGCCGATCAGAATTCGTCCAAAAAGAAGGAGTATGCCCGCATAAAAAAACCGGACCGTGAAACATACAAGATCAAGGAAGGACAGGATTCTGCCGATATCCCAAAGGAATTAAGACCAGAAACTCCTCCGGTACAGGAAAAGCCTGCCGTTGAGGAGAAACTGCCTTCCCCGGAGCAGAAGCCTCAGGTTCAGAATGAGGATATCTCCCTCATGCCCGAGCCTCAGCCCTTCTCCGATAAATATGACAACCCCTTCGGACATGTCAAAAAGCCTGAGGAGATACCTGCTACACCGATCCCGGTACAGCCGCAGAACGTTCCTGCGGCAGCAGGTCAGAGCAAGACAAACCTCCTGCCGCTGCTTATAATAGGCGGCGTTGCAGCCGCAGTCCTCATTGCATTTATTATAACAATGCTCCTGGATATGTAATATATGATGTGGATAATTATTTTCGGCCTGATGCTGATATGCGGTATAGGCGGACTCATATTCCTGCTGACCAGGTTCCGCAGGTTCGGTCTTGTCAGAAAGCTGGCCGGGGATAATAAACGTCTCTCGTGGATCCTGGCAGGAATACCATTATTGATTATAGGAGCATCTGCCTTCATAAGCATATTTGCGTTCGTGGTAATACTGATACACCTGACGGTGTTCTGGCTCATATGCGACCTGGCAGCCCATATTCTAAAGCGGATAACCAAAAAAGAGGTAGGAAGATACTATGCCGGCGCTGCTGCGCTTGCAATAACTGCTGTATATCTTTCGACAGGCTGGTTCCTGGCTCATCATGTTTACCGGACGGAGTATTCGCTGTCCACCTCAAAGTTTATCAGCATGGGAAAAATGCGTGTTGTCATGCTGGCTGACCTTCACCTCGGTCTTACTCTTGACGGAGATGAATTTGCCCGGCAGATGCAACGGATAGAGGATGAAAAGCCGGACGTTGTTATAATCCCAGGCGATTTCGTGGACGACAGCTCCCGGAAGGATGACATGATAAAGGCCTGTAAGGCTCTCAATATCAAAACGACCTTTGGTGTATACTTCGTCTATGGAAACCATGATAAGGGCTACTACAACAACCGTGATTTCACTTATGAGGAGCTTGAAGAAGAGCTTTACAAGAATGGAGTCACCGTTCTGAAGGACGAATATGTCCTCGTAAGCAGACTGTTCTATATCATCGGCCGTCAGGACAAGAGCGAAGATGAAAGAGCCTCCATGGAGGAGCTAATGTCAGGCGTTGACAAGTCAAAATTTATCATAGTTGCCGATCACCAGCCGAATTCCTTTGACGAGGAGGCTGCGGCCGGCGCAGATCTTGTCCTGTCAGGACATACCCATGGCGGTCATATATGGCCTGCCGGACAGATAGGTCTCCTGATAGGCGCAAATGACCGTATTTACGGCATGGAAAAACGTAACGATACTACCTTTATAGTAACCTCAGGCATCTCAGGCTGGGCGATACCATTCAAGACCGGTACAAAGTCTGAGTATGTTGTGATAGATATCGAACAAAAACAAAATGCGGACTAAAAGTCCGCATTTCTTATTTTTCCAGATACTCACGTATCCGGTCTATATTCTCTTTTACATCGTTGTAGCCAAGGTAGTACAGCCTGCCCAACTTTTCAACGTCTCCTTCAAGCCTTGTCACAGTCACTTTCTTTGAGGGAGTAACTATCATCAGCCTGCCCTCTTTTTCAAGAAGCTCCAGCTCGTCGCACAGGAAATTATAATCCTGATTGCTGCTGATGAGCTTTGAAGCAAATGCCGGATATGCTGCGTAGACCAGATTTTCCGGATACACTACCTTGTGGCTCCTGTCCTTGCGGCGGTAGTCCTTATCACGGGTACGAATGACCAGGATCTTCTCAAATCCCTTATCCATAGCGAACTGATATGGTATCTTGCAGCTGCATCCACCGTCCAGATACGGCTGCTGATCTATCATTACCGGCCTTGAAACAAAGGGCATGGACGCAGAGGCCTGCACAGCTCTGAACACATTGCGGCCGGAGTTCTTCTCTATGTATTCTGTCTCACCGGTATTAAGGTTTGTGACTACGGCATAGAACTCCCTTGCGTCATCTGCAAAGCGATCCATATCAAGATCTTCTATGCCCTCCATTTTACCGAAAACAAAATCAAATCCCACAATGCCACGGTTCTTCCTCAATGCCTGAGGGCCGACATAGCGGCTGTCGTGGCGGTATCTCAGATTTATTCTGGCTGAGCGTCCTATCTGTCCGGCAACATAATTCACTCCGTTCATAGCACCGGCAGAAACACCTACTGTACAGCGCATATTTATGCCCTCTTCCATAAGTGCATCAAGGGCACCAGAGGCATAGAGCCCACGAAATGCTCCGCCCTCTATGACAAGGCAGCCTTCTGTTATATCCTCCGTGGCTTTTCCCTCAGGAAGATCATAAATCCCTGAGTATATCTTTTTTGAATAATCCATCCAATCATTCTCCTTTTCTGAGATACTCATATTATAACACAATGAGCAGAAAAATGCAATGTCTCTGCGGCGTTACGTCTCTGGCATCAATACTACCATATTTTTGCACCTTTCCCCCGCTTAGTTTTATATCTGCGCCAAAAGGCGGAATATTGACATTCACCCTATAATATGATAAAATATACTTTAGTTATATTTCGTTAACCGAAACGAGCAGGAGGAATTTTTATGACCAAAAGCATCCCGGAGATCTTTGCTGCCAATGTCTTTAACGACGAGGTAATGAAGTCAAGACTCCCCAAAAATATCTATAAGGCACTGATGAAAACTATCCGCAGCGGCGCTCCGCTGGATATGACAACAGCCGATTTTGTTGCCAATACTATAAAGGACTGGGCTATAGAAAAGGGCGCAACTCACTATACTCACTGGTTCCAGCCTCTCACAGGCTCAACTGCTGAGAAGCACGACTCCTTCATCAACACCACTCCCAACGGTATGGCAATAATGGAATTCTCCGGAAAGGCTCTCGTCAAGGGCGAGCCTGACGCTTCGTCATTCCCCTCAGGAGGTCTCCGCCAGACAAGCACAGCAAGAGGATATACCGCATGGGATCCCACATCATACTGCTTCGTCAAGGAGGGCAGCCTCTATATACCAACTGTTTTCGTATCCTATACCGGCGAGATACTCGACAAGAAAACTCCCCTGCTTCGCTCTATGGATGCTCTCAGCCACACCGCAGTTGATTTCCTCCGTCTCTTCGGAAACAACGTTGTAACACGAGTTACTTCAACTGTCGGCGCTGAGCAGGAATACTTCCTCATAGATAAGAAAATGTACGATCAGCGTGAGGATCTTATCCTCACAGACCGAACCCTCTTCGGCGCAAAGCCTCCGAAGGGACAGGAGCTGGATGACCAGTATTTCGGCAACCTCAAGCCAAGGATCGCTGCATATATGGCCGAACTTGACGAGGAGCTCTGGAAGCTGGGCATATACTCAAAGACCAAGCACAATGAAGTTGCTCCGGCACAGCACGAAATGGCACCTATATTCACTACCTCCAACCTGGGCACAGATCAGAATGAGCTGGCTATGGAGATAATGAAGAAGGTCGCTCTCCGTCACGGACTTGTATGTCTCCTCCACGAAAAGCCTTTTGAGGGCGTAAACGGTTCAGGTAAGCACAACAACTGGTCAATGGCAACCGACGACGGCCAGAACCTTCTGGATCCGGGAGACACTCCTATGGAGAACCTCCAGTTCCTCACTATCCTCTGTGCTCTTATTAAGGGCGTCGACGAGTACGCAGATCTTATGAGGATATCTGCTGCTTCTGCCGGAAACGATCATCGTCTCGGAGCTGATGAGGCTCCTCCGGCTATCGTATCCATGTTCCTGGGCGAAGAGCTTGATGCTGTACTCAAGGCTATCGAAGAGGACGGCGTATACAAGACCGAAACCAAGAACTTTGAG
>JAAYBK010000085.1 GCA_012718885.1 Ruminococcus sp.
CGCGGCAAGAGGTGTTCAAATACAGGCGTTTCTTTTGTTCAAGTATTTCCGTTTTTGTGTTCAAGTGTTGCCGTTTTCGTGTTCATATGATGCGGTACAGGTGTTTAAATGGGGCCGAAATATGCAAAGCGCCTGTTTCAGTACATTGACAATTGAATAGAAGGCATTTCAAGTACGAAAACCATGCAGCGTGAAAACGAAAGCGACAGCAATAGAAGTATTGTCTGGGTATAGCAATACTAAGCCGTTAGAGATTGACGGCATTCGCGATGACCTGTGTGGCGCTGAAACTTCCTAACCGTTGGGCGGTCGTACGATAGGACATAGAAGTCCTTAAAAATGAGCGGGTGAAATTCCATGTGATAGATAATCTCCATCAGCTTGAAATGTTGGTTTACTTAATGTCTTAAAGACATAGTATGCGGCACCGGTGTATTACCGGTACCGCATCCATATATCTTTCAGATAAATAGTATGGAGGAATAAGGATGAACCAATGCTTAATTGACATCAGGGATGTCAGCATCGATATGAGCCTGTCAGTCGACAAGAAGATCACAAGCTTCATTGAACAAATCAAAGACCCATATCATTTTAAATTTGATGATGTGGAAATTACTTTGGAGTTCAATGGAAGTGACTCATTGGAAGATAAAATCATCAAACATCTAAACAGCAAATAAATGAGCTCAAATTTTGCTAGTCAGATTAGAAATGCTACTATCAAGTCGGCACTTAAAAATCCTGCTGTTTGATAACGAATGAACAGGAGGTAACTTATTATGGCAAGAAAAAAGTTCTATACCAATGCAGAAGAAAATGTACAGGCTGAAAAAACAAACGCTTGGAACACGGCACTGTATATACGCCTGTCCCGTATGGATGGTGATAACCTTGAGAGCGATAGCGTAGTCAATCAAAGAAGACTGCTCAATGATTATATCGACGAGCATGAAGAACTTCTGAGTATTGAAGAGTTCATCGATGATGACTGGACTGGAACCAACTTCGACCGCCCGGCGTTCCAAAGGATGATGCAGGAGATTCAAAAGGGGAATATCAACTGTGTTATTGTTAAAGACCTGTCGCGCTTCGGTAGAAACTACATCGAAGCGGGTAAGTATCTGGAGCACATCCTACCGTCATATAATTGTAGAATCATTTCAGTTATCGATGAACTGGACAGCTTTAAAGATACAGACGCAGCACTTGGATTGATGGTCAGGATTAAAAATCTCATTCATGATCAGAACAGTCAAGAAATTTCGAAGAAGGTCAGGGAAACAAAGAACATGCTCAGGAGGGAGGGAAAATATATCTCACCGCCTCCGTTTGGATATTTGAGGGACCCGAACGATCGATACAAGCTGATTGTTGACGAAGAAGCCGCTGTAGTCGTACGTAAGATCTTCTCAATGTATTTGAACGGCATGGGTACTATCCGCATTGCACAAAAGCTGAATGAACTAGGAATAGTGACACGAGCGGATTACCAGAAGACCGGCAGCATCTATAAGAGTGATTCAAGTGGTATTAATGATTACTGCTGGCGCCCTAACAGCGTCCGGGATATGCTATCAAATAAGGTCTATATCGGCGCTGTGGCTCAGCACCGCCGAACCACACGGAATTATAAAGATCGTAAAGCGATCTATCTGGAAGAAAAAGATCATATCATCGTTTACGATATGCATCAACCTATTGTAGAAAAAGATCAGTTTTACAAAGTCCAGGACATGCTGAAGAACAGATGCACGAAGACATCACCGAACTGCAATGAACTTTATCTTTTCTCCGGAATGCTCCGTTGTGCATCATGCAATTCATCGATGATACGCAACCCTAAGCTACATAACGGCAAATGGTACGTGTATTACAAGTGTCGGGGATACAATCAGGGGGGAAAAGGCGTATGTGAGCATTCACACAGCATTACGGAAGAAAAGCTTACAGCAGCAGTAGAATATGCGTTAAATATACAGATCAAAACTTTGATTGATATAAAACGTGTCATACAGGAGATTAACAGCAGCAGGGCTAAGCAACGGTTATCCATTGATTATGATAAGCTAATCCGTGAGAAGACATCTAAAAAAGAGAATCTTAAGGCAATGAAGCTGAACAGCTATATGGACTGGAAAAATGGTGTGGTTTCCAAAGAGGACTATATCTTCATGCGTGATAAATTCGACAGTCATATGGATGCTCTGAGTAAAGAGATATTATCTTTAGAAAATGAGAAGCTGGCTGAAGAAGATATCAGGAGTAATCAATTCAGCTGGCTAGAGAGACTTATAAAGAGTGAATATCTGGATGAATTGACAAGGGAAATCACCACTGACTTTATTGACTTTATCTATGTTGGCATGGATCAGAAGATCCGCATTGTATTCAAATATAAGGATGAGTATGACCGGTTGGTTGAATATATCGAAAAGCATTCTCAAACCAGTTATACGGCCCAGGGAGGTGTATAGGTATGCATTCAATGGCTTATCAGGATAACATCACATGGAATACTGCCATCTATGTCCGTATAACAGATAATGAAAAGAAAAAGGGACTGTATGACAGCGTTGAGAACCAGACTAAAATACTGAAGCAGTATGCATTGGATAAAGAGCTTGAAAATGTCCGCATATTTGATGATGAGCATAAGAAGGGCGGGAACTTTGACCGACCGGCTTTTCAACAGATGATGGAGGAAATCAAGCAGGGCAACATCAACTGTGTACTGGTGAAAGACCTGTCCCGTTTCGGTAGGGAGCATATCGAGGGAGATTATCTTCTGGAAGTCTTTTTCCCAGAGAACAATATCCGGCTGATTTCCAAGATGGAGCGCATCGACAGCTACACTGATCCAAAGCGTATGAACAGCATTGAGATACCGTTGATTAACCTGTTTAATGAACAATATCTGCTTCAGGTATCGAATTCGACAAAGGCAAGCCTCAAAATGAAACGTAAGGAAGGCAAGTTTGTTGGTTCAAGGGTACCGTATGGTTATCTGCGTTCGCCGGAAGATAAGAATCAGCTAATTGTGGACGAAGAAGTGAGACCGGTGGTTGCAGATATATTCAGCATGTATCTAAACTATATGAGTTATCATGCAATTGCTCAGAAGCTTAATGCGGATAGCATCCCTGCTCCTGCTCAGCGGCCTAAGCAACTAAATGGAAAAGAGGTTGATCTGGATTCAATCTGGAACGCCAATACCGTTCGAAATATTATTACACAGCCAATCTATACAGGAGACATGGTTCAGGGACGGTCTGTATCCTATAGCCATAAGGTGAAAAAGCGTGTTCCATTACCGAAGGATAAATGGACGGTTGTGGAGAACACACATGAGTCGATTATTGACAGAGAGACATTTCAAATTGCACAGTCTATATCTGCCAAGAAATCAAGACCTATTTCAAATGGAAAGCATAGTATTCAACCATCCGTGCTTGCAGGTTTTCTCGTTTGCGGCGACTGCGACAACATCATGCAGCGCACTACTTCAACCCACAAAGGTGTAAAATACTAGTGGAAAATCCGGCAGAAAACAACATTATTCAGCAGGCAGAAGTATATTTGCTGGATAAGCTTATTGCAAAATCAACGCCTATTTATCCGGATCAGCATATTACCGAGGTTACATTGCTTGATCAAGTTAGAGCCGGTGAATATGAAGTTATTGCCTATCTGAACTACTATGATATCGATACCAAAGAGTTCATCAGCAAAGCTGGATACATGATTCACCTGACTGTCAGAGAGTAATATGAGGACTATTCTTTTTGTCATTCTGTTTGCTCTTGTTTATGCAGTGCTAATTGTCGGCACTGCATATTTCATTGTAAAGAAAGTTTTCAAGTCAATAGGTGAAGACCGTGAGGTTGATTTCTCTTTACCACAACAATAGGTAAGTCATCCGGTATAACCGGTAAATATATAATA
>JAAYBK010000086.1 GCA_012718885.1 Ruminococcus sp.
GAGATGTGCTTGTAGCTCAGCTGGATAGAGTGACTGGCTACGAACCAGTAGGTCGGGGGTTCGAATCCCTCCAGGCACGCCATAAGACCGCAGATACTTATCTGCGGTCTTATTTTTTGCATCCGCCTGAATGAATACACTTGACTTTTATATAGTATTAATGTATAATAAACGCTATACGATTGATATATCTTACAAATAAAGCAACTTTTGTATGTATAAGCTGCACAAAGGGAGGAATAGGATGAAGCACTTATTTGCCAATATGAGACCATATTGGCGCATGATCCTTCTGACGCTGGTACTGCTGATCGTGCAGGCTTTCTGCGATCTGTCATTGCCGCAGTATACGTCGGATATGATCGATACCGGCATCCAGAATCACGGCATAGAATATGCTGTGCCGGAAAAGCTGACCGCAGAGGAAATGCCGTTTTCAGAAATGTTTATGACTGAGGACGAGATCCGGAAATGGGAGGAAAGCTTCGAGGCTGACGGCGATATCTTCAAGCGCCGCTCACTAAGCAAAAAGGAGCTGGAAGAGCTTGACGACGAAATGCTCATACCGCTGATACTTACCTATCAGACCGGAAACATGAGCGAAAAGCAATTCAAGGAGACGCTGGAAAAGGCCATGGCAGCCAATCCGGAACAGGCTCCGGAGGGACTTGACTTAAACAGTCTCACCCTTGATGAGATCCAGGAGCAGATGCAAATGGAGCTGAAAACTCACGAAGCTGAGGATGAGGACGGCGATGTTACAACTTATGTTGATATGCGTCCGGTAATGCTGGGGATGATACAGAGCGGCCAGATGGATGCGGCTCAGCTTGACGCTATCCGTCAGCAGATGAAGGATACAATAGACGATATCGGCAGCAAGACCATGCGCTCAATGGGTATAGCCTACGCAATATCCTGCGATAAGGCTGCCGGAATGGATATAGATTCGATACAGAAGAAGTACCTGTGGACACAGGGCTTCAAGATGTTCCTTATGGCATTTCTCATGCTTGCCGCTTCAGTAGGCGCAGGATACCTTGCCGCAAGGGTAGGCGCAGGTGTAGGCCGTGACCTGAGAGAGAAGATATTCCGCAAAGTCATGGGCTATTCAAATACGGAAATGGACAAATTCTCAACAGCCTCCCTTATAACAAGAAGTACGAACGACGTCCAGCAGATACAGCTTGTAACTGCAATGCTGCTGAGGATGCTGATGTATGCTCCTATAATCGGAATAGGCGGCGTAATAAAGGTGGTAAATTCCGGCGCTCACATGGGCTGGATAATCGGTCTTGCAGTATTTGCCATATTCTGCCTTGTACTTGTGCTGCTGGTGTTTGCGATGCCGAAGTTCAAGATAATGCAGAAGCTGGTGGACAGACTGAACCTGGTATCACGAGAGATACTTACAGGACTGCCTGTTATCAGGGCATTCGGCCGTGAAGAGGTGGAGGAGGAGCGCTTTGAGAAGTCCAACACCGACCTTATGAAGACACAGCTCTTCACCGGAAGGGTAATGTCCTTCATGTTCCCTGGAATGATGCTGGTCATGTATCTTACAACTCTCCTCATTGTTTGGGTTTCTGCTCACAGAATAGACGAGGGAACCCTTCAGGTCGGAGCAATGACTGCTTTCATCACCTA
>JAAYBK010000087.1 GCA_012718885.1 Ruminococcus sp.
AAATTCGTTCCTATAAATATAGACTACGTTGCTTCCAGTCTCGCTCCGCCGTTGAGAGCAGTATTCTGTTCATCAGCTGTTTCGGATGAGAACTGGTCAAAGGCTATTGCTGATATGTGCAAGAAGTATTCTTTGTATACCTACGACGACTACTTCCCGATTGACCTTGAGATACCCACAGATCAATCATTGATGTATATGAACGGGCAGTACCTTGCAGCAGAGCTTCTTGAAGACAGGTACAGGGAATTTGTTTACGATAACTATTTACAGATCCCTGAAAATAAAAATATGGATGAAGTTCGTGCAGCGTATTCAGATATCCTTGCTCAAGCTTCCAACGCCAGAACTGCTGAGGAGAAGGTAGCACTTCTCGATGAGATCCGCAAGCGCATGGCAGCGGACTGTAAGTATACACTTTCCCCAGGCAAGACTCCCTCAAACCGAGACTTTGTCAACTACTTCCTCATTGAAAACAAAAAAGGCTACTGCATACACTATGCTACATCAGGCGTAATGCTTGCACGAATGGCCGGAATTCCGGCAAGATATGCCACAGGATATATCGTTGTCGCAGATGACTTCAGCAGTGAAAATATGAATCCTGACGGTTCGTATACTATTGATGTTCAAGACAACAGAAGCCATGCATGGGCTGAGATATATCTTGACGGTTATGGATGGATCCCATTTGAGTTTACTGACGGTTATACAAGCCGACCAGTTGGCAATGCTCCAGCCCCGCCTGAGCCGGGTCCCGATCCGCCAAGGCCTACAGAGCCTGATCCGGCTCTTGCTACAACAACAAGTCCGCAGTCACTCACGACAGCTGCAAATTCAGGAGCAACAACAACTACAGCTGCTCTCACCGGAAACAGCGCTGCCAAGTCCGGAACAGGAAATCCCGGAGCAGGCAGCAAGTCTGATAAGCATAGCGGATTCAAGTTCCCTCTCTGGCTGAAAACTGTTATCACTATACTTCTTATTGTTGGTACGGCAGTTGGTTTTATCATTCTCAGAAGAAAATATATAACAAATAAACGTCGCGAGTGCTTTAACAGTGGCACCGGCTCAAACCGTGTCGGACATATGTATCTCTACGCTGAGAAACTCCTCGACACGCTCCAGTTAAAAAATGATAACAGCAGCTATACCGGGTTTGCCGAGGATGTGGAAAGACATATCGGTGGCTCATTCATAGAAAAGGGTAGCTTTGAGAAATTTATGGAGATTGCACTCCGCTCCGGCTTCAGTGGCGTTCAGCCCTCTAAGGAGGAGATAGAAAGCTGCAAGAAGCTGGTAGATCAGCTTTCAGGAAGTATATACGAAAAATCAGGCTTCTTCCGCAGACTCTGGCTGAAGCTCATCAACGCTCTTGTATAGGAGGTATCCAATGAAGATAGATAATTCGGGATATATCACAAAATGTATTCTTCTGATAATAAGCGGAGGCCTTATCGCCTTCTTTCCGCAGGTGATCACCTGGATGTTCTATATCCTCGGAGGCATTATAGTTGTATCATGCGTATTTATGATGTTCACATCATTGGGATCC
>JAAYBK010000004.1 GCA_012718885.1 Ruminococcus sp.
TATCAACGATGTCATCGACTACTTCGGTACAGACATTGATATTTCTGACGTCACTGACAAGAACTTCATTGTCCGCGCACATATCAGCTAAGAGGATATGTTAAAGTGGGCTGTGCAGTATGCAGGTCACGCTGTTGTATTTGAACCTGCTCCCCTAAGGGAGCGTGTCATAAATGAGTTGAAAAAGTCCGTCACTAACTATGAACAGGAGGAATGAACTATGAGCGATTATACTCGTCCTATAAATTATACTCTAGGAGAGAATAATGCATGGCTTCACCGAAATAATCATAATGGTAGAAAAGCATGGTACGTTGCAGGTTTTAATGCGAAGGGTGAATTTATTCCTGACCGTAATAATGGATACTATATTTCTATTGGCTGTTATTCGCGTAACCTAAAGTGGAATGACTATGAAGCAATAAGGGATTCTGATGATAGTAATCGTTGGCAAAAGTTCGAAGAAATAAGCTCTAAAATGTATGAAAACAAAAAGCCTAGATACAGATACGCATTATGGAGATTCCTCTTTGAGTTCAAAATGGGAGACCATATTCTTATTCCCGGGAACTTCGGTGATTTCCATATTTTTAAAATATGTTCAGATGTTTTAATTGGATATGATGAGATAAAAAAACTATTTCCATACATTAAGGAAAAAGAAGACGAGGATTTCGATTATTTCCGCAGAATTGAACCTGTAAGAGTTAATATGAGTCGTTATTTACTCGCAGATCAAGCGCTTGCTTCAAGAATGAAAATACAAGGTACAACAAGTTTTCTAAATACTGAACTAAAGCATAGTATAGAAATTGCCTTGAGAAATGAAAAAATATCCCCGTATTCTTTAGCTATGGAAGCAACAAATGAAATTCTAATGAAATCGCTACACGATTCAATCGAGGCGAATAAATTTGAACGTCTAATAAAATGGTACTTTGAGAAAAAGGGGGCATCTCAGGTTAAAATATTGCCTAAAAAAGAAAGCGGAAGACAAGATGCAGATGTTCAAGCAACATTTTCTTATCTTCGCCTAACTGTATTTGTTCAAGCAAAAAAACATGATAATACAGTTGATTTACAAAATGCTTATGAACAGATCGCTCTATACAAAGAAAAAAACGAAACAGAAAACAATGGAGACGGAATGACTTATTTATACTGGATAATATATTCCTCTCTCAAAGAGCAAGATTTTGAAATAAGTGAAACAGATGATATACGTGTTATATCGGGAAAAGAATTCGCAGAGATGTTACTAGATGTAGGAATTGATAAGTTAGACAATGCTTTTTTCAATGAAAAAGGTGAAAAATATGAATGATAGTTTCACAATCATCGACATTACCACGAATAGTCTGGATGAAGATCCTGAAATAGTCAGCTTCGCCGCGCTCAGATTTGAAAACGGAGTTCCTACCGACCGCTTCTTTGAATATGTCAACAGCGGAGCTGTCCTATCAGATAGTATTTCCGAGATACTTGGGATCACTAATGATACGCTACAAAGATACGGTACGACTATGGAAGATGCTTATTGGCAGTTCATTGAGTTCTGTTGTGGTAGTGATCTGGTCACTATGCATCATGACTTTGATAGCAAGTTCATAGAGCGCATATGCAGGGATTATGATCTCCCTGCGCTTGAAAATCGTATCACTGACCTTGATACTCTATTCCGTCTGAAGTATAACCGAGGTTACAGCACACGCTTTGCTGAAAAACAGCTGGGTATCTCTACCATTGAAATAGACAACTGGAGGCATCTTGACATTGCCGGAAAGGTGTTCATAGCATTACAAGGAGAATGATTGCAAACCTGCTCCTACAAAGAAATATCATTCAAACGATGTACAAAATATTGTACATCGTTTCTTTTATACTATAATAGGGGCGATAGTATGAATGATAAAGATATTCGCCAAATACTGATAAACTACCTTCTGGCAGAGCGTCAGGATATCCGTATATATCAGGAAAAGTCAATAGGCAGCTCTATTTGTGATGTAATGGCTGTCAGCTCTCACCTGGCAGGTTATGAGATAAAGAGCGATAGCATTCGTTAAATCGACAGACTATGACGTATTCAAAGTATTGTTTTAATGGTATTCCATTTTCATCAAAATCCAATCCGTAAAAAATACCAGTTTGGTTTGTTGATGTTGACTTGATTGAATATCTATCACCATCTCTGCTAATTGCATCAATGTTTCTGGTTCCTATTGATGCAGCTTGTAAATTTGGAAGTCCCGGAGTAGAGTTATAGTAAGAAATAGAGAGATATCTCCTAAATCGCCCAGAACATTTTTTGTTCTGATGATTCCTCTTTCCTTTAACTCTTGTACAATCATACTGTACAGTTCAACAATCTGCACATCAGTACACTCTTTCAGATTTGAAAAATCTGTTGTTTGTTCGCTATTCTTTTGATACACTTTTCTCTGAGATTTCGTCAAGCGCAAATTATCAGAAATATCCGTGCCTGTATCGGGGTGCTCTTTCTTTATAATATCTAACGCTTTCATTCGGATATCTATATCAAGGCGTTCGCTGTTATATATTATATTCAACGCCTCAATTTGCTTTCCATCTTTAAATATTCTTCTGGCTCGCGGAATACGGAAACTTTGCTTCGAGGTTTTCGACTTCGGATTCTTTTCCAGAAGTATCTGAGAAAGCTTTTCATCGCTTATAGAAAAATCCTTAAATTCATAGTAGAAGTTTACGAATACGGTTTTTCCGATTTTGTTTAGCATTTCATTAATATCGTATTCTTCTCTTTGAATATCCATTTTGACCCGCCCCTCCGATCATCATATCATACTTGTTCAGTCGTCACCATTTCCGAATATTTCTTTATCAATGAGCTTAATCTGAAGGAATAGTCCTTCTAAAAGCTTAACAGGAATGCTATTACCAGCCATACGAATAATCTTATCACGAGAAAAGAAGAAATGATCTTTATGAATTTCCGGATTGTTTTTGATCACTCGTTCGTAATCCTCATCTGTAAATCCCATGAAAAGGAAGCATTCACGCAGTGTAAGATAACGGAAAGAACTTCGTCCTTCGTATTCAGACTCAAAGTAAATATTTCCCGAATTCGGATTTCTATCCTGTTTTGTAGTAATCGTTCTGATAATATCAAATTCAGGATTAACAATATTGCCCTTCATGACAAGTTGTGGGTTTTCAATCCAAATCTTTCGCCTTGATGGCGTATCATTTGGTGTACATTCTTCAGCTTCTTGCCTAATTTTAGGATCAGAATAATCTATCCTATATAAATCCTCTGGTTTTTGCTGGTGATAATACGAAGAGGCCTGATAATCCTCTATGATCTGTTTAGGCGTTTTATCAAGAAAACGTCGGACCTTATTTTGAAGCGCTTTTTGTTTACCGGTTTATACACTGATCATCAAAAGGCGAGGTCTGTTTTGAGGTAGACCGAATACTTTTTTTGATAAGGGATGCGCTATAGTAAGTACTGATACGAAACAGTTGCTCATAAATACTGAAGGCGAAACCCTATGGGACGCTGATAAGGACGGTATGGAATATGGTTCAAAGCGCTGGGGCGAAGAAGGCGTAAAGAGCATAGTTATAGGAAATCAATGCGACGGAAATGCAATGGATAAGGAGGACGCATTAGGCGGCTGTCTATATAAGAAAAATATGGCATTTGAAGGCTACGCTTTAGTACAATACGATATCGATACATTTGAGTATACCGGAAAGGCTTTCGGATTCCTTGCCCCCGACGGTACATGGATGCTCGACCCCATCGAGACTGGCTGGACTATGAAGTATTTTGTCGGAA
>JAAYBK010000088.1 GCA_012718885.1 Ruminococcus sp.
AGAATTCTGACAGAAAAAATAGCAAAACTCGAAGCATTAAGCCCTCTGAAAGTGCTTGCAAGAGGGTATTCCATCGTTTATAAAGGAGTAAAGCTGCTCAATTCCTCTGCTGACGTTGAAAAAGGCGACCTTTTGGATATAAACTTCGGGACCGGAGGCGTTAAAGCTGAGGTCGTAAAAAAATGGTGATATAATGGCAAAGAAGATTAAGTTTGAGGATAATCTTTCCAAACTTGGAAATATAGTAACTGAGCTCGAAAAAGGCGATATTCCTCTTGAAAAGGCTGTAGAGCTCTATGGCGAAGGTCTTAAGCTGTCGGCAGAATGTCGTAAACAGCTTGATGAAGCATGTTTAAAAATTACGGAGGTCAACGGTACTGCGCCGGAAAACGAATAAAATGAGTTTATTTAAAGAAAAATTCAACGAATATATAAGTTTCACAGAGAATAACCTTAAAAATTATAATCTGCATTCCAGTTCCACTGATGCACAGAAAAATCTTATCGATGCTATGAACTATTCACTGGAAGCCGGCGGAAAAAGGATACGTCCTGTCCTTGTATACTCTTTCTGTGAAGCCTGCGGCGGAGACTACAAAAAAGCTGCCGCACCTGCTGCCGCAATAGAGATGATACACACATTCTCGCTCATACATGATGATCTTCCAGCTATGGATGATGATGACTACCGCCGTGGAAAGCCCTCATGCCATAAGGCCTTCGGTGAGGCCATGGCAATACTTGCCGGTGATGCATTATCTGTTCTGCCTTTCGGGATCATATCCGACGATGACAAGCTCACAGACTCTCAGAAGATACAGATCATAAGTAATCTTGCCCGTGCTGTAGGAAAGAACGGTATGATTGGCGGTCAGGTAATAGATATGGAAAACGAGGAGAGAGATGACGTTGACGAGGTCAATCTCCGTAATATGTACAAGCATAAAACAGGCGAACTGATATCTGTATCATGTATCATGGGATGCATATGTGCCGGCGAAAAAGATGTACGAAAGATCGAAGCTGCCGCAGAATATGGCTATAAGCTTGGCCTTGCATTTCAGATAGTTGACGACATTCTTGATGTCACAAGCACAACAGAGGTGCTTGGCAAGCCTGTAGGAAGTGACGAGGAGGAGAACAAGACTACATTTGTCACTTTATATGGAGTTGAAAAAGCTCAGGCTATTGCCGAAGAAATAACCCGTGAAGCCTTGCTTCTTCTTGAGAATTTTGATAATAATGGTTTCCTTATGGAGCTTACTGATATGCTCCTGAACAGGAAAAATTAACATAAAGGAGCTGCGGAGAGCAGAAATATTTCAGCTTCCGCTTCGTATAAAATGAAAGAAAGTACAAATTCTGAAACCAAAGTCTCACTGTCTTCCCTTGATCTTCCGGGAGATTTGAAAAATCTATCCTTGAAGCAATGCAGTGGATTGTGCAGTGAGATAAGGAATCTGCTTATAACCACAGTTTCAAAAAACGGTGGACATCTCGCATCGAACCTCGGAGTTGTTGAGCTTACAATGGCTATACACCGTAACTTCAATTCTCCGGAGGATCGCATAGTGTGGGATGTTGGACATCAGTCGTATACGCACAAGATACTTACCGGTCGACTCGACCAGTTCCATAGCATCCGCCGCAAAGGCGGTATTTCCGGATTTCCTAAACCCGAGGAAAGCGAGCATGACGTTTTTATAAGCGGCCACAGCAGTACCTCTGTATCCGTAGCCTGCGGAATCGCAGAAGCAATGAAGCTTCAGGGCAGGGATAACTATGCAGTAGCAGTTATCGGCGATGGCGCTATGACCGGAGGAATGTTTTATGAGGCTTTGAACAACTGTGGACGTGACAAGAATACTAATCTTATAGTCATTCTCAACGACAATAATATGTCCATTTCTAAAAGTGTTGGTTCTCTTGCAAAATATCTTACTTCTCTCAGAAATACCGAAAAATACCTGAACACAAAAAGAGCTGTCGAGAATGGCCTTGAAAAATTTCCTATCGTCGGTAAACCGATTCGAAAGAGTATCCGCAACATCAAAAGCTCAATGAAATATAAAATGTTTGAGCAGAGCACTCTTTTTGAGGATATGGGATTCGTGTACCTTGGACCGGTAAACGGACATGATCTTCGTGAACTGGAAGAAGTTATCCACATGGCAAAGAGTTATCATCGTCCTGTTATAATACACGCTAAGACTGTCAAGGGAAAAGGGTATCTGCCAGCGGAAAAAAATCCGGGAGAATATCACGGAATCGCAAAATTCGATGTAGTAACCGGCAATCCTGAGGTATCTGTAGGGGAGTGCTACTCTACAGTTTTCGGTAAAGAACTTGTAAGGCTCGCCGAAAAGGATGACAGATTGACTGCAATTACAGCGGCTATGAAATACGGTACCGGCTTACAGTTCTTCCATTTTAAATATCCGGAAAGATTTTTTGATGTTGGAATTGCCGAACAGCACGCTGCAACTTTTGCCGGCGGTCTTGCGTCTATGGGACAGATCCCGGTTTTCGCAGTCTATTCCACCTTCCTGCAAAGAGCATACGACCAGTTGATCCATGATATTTCCATAGGAGATCTCCATGTGATCCTCGGCGTAGATCGTGCAGGTGTGGTCGGTGAGGACGGAGAGACGCATCAGGGCTTGCTGGATGTACCGATGCTTACATCTATACCAAATACGACCATCTATTCTCCTTCGTGCTACGATGAGCTTAAAATTTGCCTGAATAAGGCTATTTATGCAAATAAGGGACTTGTAGCGATAAGGTATCCCCGTGGCAGCGAAGAAGTATCCTTTAATAAGAGTGTGATAAGCACCGAGTATCTCTTTATCAAAGAAAAGCCGGCTGACACTCTCATAATAACATACGGGAGATTATATAACGAAGTCTATAAAGCTCACGGAATTCTCAGTTCTGATGATATAAACTGCGATATACTTAAATTGACAAAGATCTATCCGATAAACCGCAGCATCATCCCTGAGATAGCTGAATACAAACGCATCGTATTCTTTGAAGAGAGTATAGGTGAGGGAAGTATCTCTGAAAAAATAGGAGATCTTCTGGCTGAATACGGCTATAACGGAGACTACAGCAGGGTAACTGCAAAAGGATTCATAAAGCAGGCTTCTGTAAAGGAGATCCTCCGTGATCTTGGACTAAGCTGTGATAAAATGACAGATTATATAAGGAAAAGGAGCATCATGTATGGCCAGGCTTGATGCAGAGCTTGTTTCAAGAGGTATAGCAAGAAGCCGTGAACGTGCAAAGGAAATGATTAAGTCAGGCAGTGTCACCGTAAACGGCAAAAAAGCGTCAAAGCCCTCTGAAGAGGTATCTCTGGATGATGAGATATATTCATCTGAGGAAGAATTATATGTTGGCAGAGGTGCTCTGAAACTGGAAAAAGCTGTGAATGAATTCGGCATCATTCTCTCGGGTAAAAAGTGTCTTGATATCGGAGCATCCACCGGCGGATTCACAGAATCTATGCTGAAATGCGGTGCGGAAAAGGTTTACTCCGTGGATGTAGGCCATGGTCAGCTTGCCGAATCTCTTCGCAATGACGTGCGTGTGGTAAATATGGAAGGCACTGATATACGCAATGTCACTTCTGAACAGCTTGGCGGATGTGTAGATTTTGTATGTGCAGATGTAAGCTTCATTTCTCTTAAGCTTATCCTCCCAAAGATATATGAGCTTCTTGTAAATAATGGTGAGGCTGCACTCCTGATAAAGCCTCAGTTTGAAGCAGGACATTCAGACATCGGCAAGCGTGGTATTGTCAAGGACAAAAAAGTCCATATAAGGGTGCTTGAGGAAATAGACGCTTTTTCCCGTAATATAGGTTTCACAACAGACAGATACACATTTTCACCTATAAAAGGCGGAAGCGGCAATATAGAGTATCTTGTTCATCTTATCAAAAAAACAGAAACAAACATCACACACGATCTCAGAGGGCTTGTTGAAAGCTCATTCAAACAGCTTTGAGGTGAAGATATGAAAGCGGCATTATACCCGAATTTCCAGAAGAAAAATGCACTTCCATGTGCAAGAGAAGCCTGCGATGTACTTCATAGCGCAGGTATAGAAGTTAGTGTAAGTGAGAATTTTCGTGACGATTTCTCTGACAAGCCATATGTAATATATGAGGATATAAGCCAGACTGCCGAAACATCAGATTTTGTCATAGCGATCGGCGGTGACGGAACTATACTTCGCTGTGCCAAGCTTCTTATGGGGAAGGATACGAAGCTCCTCGGCATAAATACCGGAACACTTGGCTTTATGGCCGGACTTGAAGCAAATCAGCTCGACAAGCTGAGGCTGCTAACAACAGGTGAATATGAAATTTCAGAGCGAATGACACTGGATATCACATTCCATGAGGAGACCGGTGACACAGTCCATACCGCCCTGAATGAGGTATCAGGCCGTTCAGGAAGTTTCCGCATCTGCGACTTTGAGGTGTATTCAGAGGGGTATCTGGTCGGAAAATATCGTGCAGACGGAGTTTTGTTCAGCACACCGTCTGGTTCTACAGCATACGCCCTTTCAGCAGGAGGCCCTGTTGTTGAGCCTGATCTTGAGTGCATAGAAATGACGCTTATATGCCCCCATTCCTTATTTTCAAGAGCAACGCTATTCTCTCCATGGCGGAAACTGAGGCTGACCAATAAAACTTCAAAAGATGAATGCATGGTCATTAATGTTGACGGTGAGCTGCATTTCAGCCTCCACGAGAATTCTTCCATCGAAATATGTCGTGGAAGGCATAACATCAAATTCATAAATCTTATAGGCAATTCATTCCATGAGTCTGTATGCCGTAAGCTGTGCAGACCTATAAAATAAAAAGCTGGTGAGAACAAAATGAAAAACAGAAGGCATGAAGCTATATTGGAGATAATCAGCGAGCAGCCTGTAGCTACACAGGAACTGCTCATAGAACTTCTTGGGAAGCGTGGCATAAAGACTACACAAGCAACACTTTCCCGTGATATACAACAGCTCTCTCTTGTAAAGCAGCGTGACGACAAAGGCGTTTACAGGTATACATTGCCCGCAACTGCTGCTGCAGAAAAAAGCATATTTGAAGAGGCTGTCATTTCCGTAGATTATGCTATGAACACTATCGTTCTGAAATGCAAGGCTGGTATGGCGCAGGGAACCTGTGCAGCGATAGATTCCGTCAACCATCAGGGCATAGTCGGCACCATCGCAGGTGACGATACAATATTTATTCTTGTCCGCAGTGAAGCGGATGCGAAGAAGCTTTCCAAGAAATTCAGGAATGAGCTTTTCCCCGGGAGGTAAACCGTATCAATGCTGAAAGAGATCTATATACAGAATCTTGCTGTTATACGTGAAGCGGTGATACCGCTTACAGATAATCTTAATATATTCACAGGTGAGACCGGTGCAGGAAAATCAATACTAATTAACGGTATAAATGCTGTTCTTGGTCAGAGATGTACAAAGGAAATAGTCAGAACAGGCTGTGATAAGGCTGTTATTACAGCCTTGTTTACAGATCTTTCGCCGGAGATATGTGAAAAGCTTGATGAACTTGGCATATCACATGAGGACGAAGAGATCACTGTAACCCGAGAGATAAGTGCCGACGGCGGCAGCGTTTCCCGGATCAATCACAGAACCGCATCCGCCTCACTTCTTAAAGAAATAGGCGCTATGCTCATCAATATCCACGGTCAGCATGATAATCAGGTGCTGCTTGACAGTGAGAAACACCTTAAAATACTTGACGATTTTGGCGGTGATGACACTCTTCTGGAGGCCTACAGATATGATTTCCGTGAGCTCCAGCATACAGCCAGAAGGCTTGGCGAGCTTAAAAAGCAAGAGCAGACACGCATTGAACGGAGCATATATCTGAACGAGATCATTGATGACATCGGCGAACTTGTGCTTACTGAGGATGACGATGAAAAGCTGGAAAATGAATATAATACAGCAAAGGATTCTGAAAAGGCAATTATCAGCATAAAGTCTGCTGTGAATCTTATTACAGGAGACGAAGCTGCAAACGATATGATCGTTTCTGCCGAAAACGAGATTTCAGCATATACTGATTCAAACAAGAGTCTGAATGTATTATACGAGAGACTGTCGGCAGCAGAAATCGAACTGGCAGATATAGCCTCAGAGCTTGAATCCCTTGCCGATAAAATCGAACTTGACGGTCAAAGACTTGAATACCTTGGCACAAGGCTGAACAATATCAACAGGCTCAAAAGAAAATATTCCGAGGATGTGCCGGGACTTATAAAGCTTTATGATGATGCCTGCCGTGAGATAATGCAGCTTGACAGTGCTCGAACTGAGATAGAAGAAATGACTTCACGCAGAGATCAGTTGCTTCACACTGTTACAGAAAAGGCGAAATCGCTGTACGAATACCGTGAGAAGATCGCTGAAAAATTTGTTTCTCAGGTCACACAAGAGCTTGAATTTCTCAATATGTCAGGAGTTGTTATTGTCGTAAAGCACGAAAAAGGCAAACTTACTCTGAATGGTATGGACACTATTGAGTTCCTTATATCCGCAAATAAGGGAGAAGAACCGCGCCCGATTTCCAAGATTGCCTCAGGAGGAGAACTTTCAAGGATAATGCTTGCACTGAAAAGCGTTATAGCAGCAAAGGACAGCATCCCTACAATGATCTTTGACGAGATAGATACTGGCGTAAGTGGCAAAGC
>JAAYBK010000089.1 GCA_012718885.1 Ruminococcus sp.
AAAAGGATATTGCGCCCGTCCAAATCCAAAGATTCCCGCACTTTTCGTTAGCAAAGGACCACGCCTCCTGACTGGACATAGATCTTTGTGTCCTGAAGCCGATAGAACGGTCTGTGGTTGACTTTGCATACTTTTTCATGCAGACTCCGCCCAGGATCAGTGAAAGCGAGCATATGACGTTTACTATTACAACAACTTCCATGATATACTGTTCCTTCCATATCGAATCAAATACTGCGTTTACCGTGAAGACGTTTATTGCGTTTTATTATTCCTGCCCATGAACTCCTTTAAGAGCGGCAGGCAGGAGATCCCGTTCAGCAGGAGCAGTACAAGATACACTGTAACAATGATAAGGCAGACGATGCTTTCCCGGCTGAACGAAGCCACCAGCATCATCGGTACACTTATAATGCTCAGAAGCATTGAGCGCCTGTACACATTCTTTTTCATATTTTCATTCTGGTCACGCATAGAGCTCCTCCCTGATAAGGCAGTGTCATTTCTTCTTTTTCTTGCCTCCGCCCAGATACTTGTGCTTCAGGAGCACTCCTGCTGTAAGAACAGCAGCCTTTGCGGCATTTTTTGCAATTATCTTCTTATCGTATTTTGTCCTGACGTTCGGAGCATCAACAGCCTTGTCGAGAGTTCCCGAACCGGCAGTTTTCATAGTTCCGCCGCCGATGGTGAAGCTTCCGAAATTCTTCTGATATTCCATATTTCAGTCCTCCCTGACCGGCTCAGCAATGAGGAATTTTATCTTCTTCCCCTCATCGGTGAACATCTTCTCATGCTCCGTAACGAAATTCTCATAAGGGCTTTCAGCGTGTAGGTCGAAGGTCTTGTATTTTATGCGGTATCCGGCCTCTGCAAAATACTCAAAGGACTCCTCGAAAAGCTCATCGTCATCGGTCTTGAACCAAAGCTCGCCTCTGAGGAACCTCTTATAGTTGAGAAGCTGTCTTGTATGAGTAAGACGGCGTTTCTTATGTTTCTTCTTAGGCCAGGGATTGCAGAAATTGATATATATCCTCTCTGCACGATCCTCCTCGTTCCAGGCGATATCCAGCCGCTCGATATTCTGTATAGCGATGCGGACATTGTCCGGCGAGGCATTTTTCTCCTCGTAAGCCTGTTCAAGCTTTCGCTTTGCCAGCACAAGCATCTCGTTCTTGATATCCATTGCGATGAAATTCACTTCCGGATGAGCCGGAGCAGCCTGCGAGATAAAGCCTCCCTTGCCGCAGCCAAGCTCCACATACAGCGGCTTGTCCGGCTGATCGAAGAGTTCTCTCCAGTGACCCATCTGCTGCTGAGGTTCTTTTATATAGAAGGGGCAGGCCTCAAGCTCAGGCTTTGCCCATGGTTTATGACGTATTCTCATATATACCTCCGGTGAACAAATATTGATGTAATTATAACACATCCCCGCAAAAAAATCAATATTTATAGTCACGGAAGCAGCATTTACCTTTTTCATATATTTTTATATGCGGCAGATAAACTCCTTCCGGGAAGGAAGACGGAGGAATGTCGGCTTTTGTGCATTTTTTCTTTCCTTCCTCTGACCGGCTATTCCAAGTTAGCCTATTAAAATTATATGTTAATTATAAGAAATTCAATTTACCTATTGATTTTTTTTATAAGTTAGGGTATAATCTTAATGTCAGATAATATTGGCCTTTGAGAAAAAAGGATGTGTCTATGCTTAAAGCTATCTGCTCCCGCAAGGAGCTTTCAATTTCTGAATATTACAGCTGCGTTTCCGATATAATCGATTCCGAGCAGCTTCTCAGACTTAAAGACATAACCCACCACATTTCCACTACAAGGTTTCAGCATTGTCTCAACGTCTCCTACTACAGCTGGCTCATGTGCCGGAAATTAGGGCTCAACGCCCGTTCTGCAGCAAGGGCAGGGCTGCTCCACGATCTCTTTTTCTACGACAGGAAGGAGTATAACAGCTCCCGTGAAAAGGGTCAGCTCACCCACAGCGCCATGCACGCCTTCCAGGCTGCACGAAACGCCTCTGAGCTCACTCCCCTCACTCCTCTTGAAAAGGATATGATCGAGAAGCATATGTGGCCTGCCACAAGACCTGTGCCGAAGTACAGGGAGACATATATAATCACACTTGTTGATAAATACTGCGCCGTTCTGGAATTCTGCGTCCCGAAGCTCAGGAGCCATTCCGGAAAGCGCCGATAAAACTCAGGAGGTAAATATGAAGATCGAGACCAAATGCCTGCACGCAGGCTACACACCCAAGAATACAGAGCCAAGAGTTGTGCCGATAGTACAGAGCACTACCTACGTTTACGATTCAACAGATGACGTTGCGGCTGTATTCGATGACCCCACAAAGAGCCTTATCTACTCCCGTTTCGAGAACCCCACAGTTATGGCTGTCGAGGAGAAGATAAATGCCCTCGAAGGCGGCGTAGGAGCTATGTGTACTTCAAGCGGCCAGGCTGCTTCACTGCTCTCACTGCTCAATATCCTTAAAGCAGGCGACAGCTTCATCTCCGCTGCTACTATCTACGGCGGTACTATAAACCTCTTCGCTTATACGCTCAAGAAGCTTGGCATTGAGTGCATCTTCGTTGACGCTGACGCTTCCGAGGATGAGATCAGAGCTGCATTCAAGCCTAACACAAAGGCTGTATTCGGTGAGACTCTCGCAAACCCTGCTCTTTCAGTATTCGATATCGAAAAGTTCGCCAAGATAGCTCACGAGAACGGTGTTCCGCTCATCATCGACAACACTTTCCCAACTCCTATCCTTTGCAGACCTTTTGAGTACGGCGCTGATATCATCGTCCACTCAACTACAAAGTATATGGACGGCCACGCTGTTCAGGGCGGCGGCGTTATCATCGATTCCGGTAAATTCGACTGGACAAACGGCAAGTTCCCTGAGTTTACAGAGCCCGATGAGAGCTATCACGGAACTATCTATACAAAGGCTTACGGCAAGGCCGCTTACATAATCAAGGCAAGAATGCAGCTCATGAGAGACTTCGGCTGCTATCCTTCAGCTCAGTCCGCATTCTACCTCAACCTCGGCCTTGAAACTCTTCCTATCCGTATGAAGCAGTATTGCGAGAACGCAAAGATCGTTTCCGAGTTCCTCGAAGCAAACGATAAGGTAGAGTCAGTCAACTACCCCGGCCTCAAGGGCAGCAAGTACCACGAGCTCGCTCAGAAGTATCTCCCGGACGGCTGTGCAGGAGTTATCTCCTTCGTTATAAAGGGCGGCAGAAGCACTGCTGTCAAGTTCATGGATTCACTGAAGCTGGCTTCTAACGAAGTCCATGTTGCCGATATCCGTACCTGCGTACTCCACCCGGCAAGTGCTACTCACCGTCAGCTCACTGACGAGCAGCTCGTCGCAGCAGGCATCAACGGCGGACTTATCAGACTTTCAGTCGGCCTTGAAAACGTTGAGGATATCCTCGATGACCTCAAGCAGGGCTTCGCTGCTATCTGAATTTGACTAAAAACGGACTGCCATATGTGCAGGGCTGATTTTAAGGTATATGTTATTTACTCGGGGAAAACCTTTCTTAGGAAAGGTTCTTCCCCGAACCCATTTTCAAAGACTTTTAATCTTAATTTTCCCCCATATAGGGCGCACCCTTGAAAATTAACAAGGGCTTTTTATTGAAGTGCGCCCTATATGGGGTAAATTAAAAACTGAAAGTTTTAGGAAGGGAGTTTTAGGAAGGATACTTTTTCAAAAGTGTCTCCCTCAATAATTAACGCATATCTTAAAATCAGCCGGCACGTACAGCAGTCCATTTCAGGACATATCACCGAACAACAGGAGGATAGAAGCGGCAAAAGGTATAAAGAACTGCCTGTCAAAAAATAATGCTGTAAAAAGCGCAGCAGTTATCGTTATCCTTATCAGCATAAAGACAGTTTCGATCTCACGTTCATGCACTCTGCCGCACGCTATGAGAGACAGCAATGCTCCTCCGTCAAGCTGTCTGTACGGAAGTATATTGTACAGGCAGAGCATAAGACTTATCTCCGCAGTGCTTCCGCAAGCTCCGGCGCTGCTGAGCAGTCCCCAGAGCAGCACATTCGCCACAGGTCCGGACATGAGCACCGCAGCTCCATGCCACAGAGGAGCTGCGGCGTTTTTTTCCGGCTCCATTACAATCCCCGTTCCACGGAAGTCAACAGCCAGCAATTTCTGTCCGAAGACTGCTGCTGTCAGGATATGTGCTGTCTCATGGACTGCTGCTGCCGCATAGAACCCGGCAGCACTGCTCCTTGCCTCCGTAAGGAACAGCAGCGAGTTGAACAGCATGAACGAGAAGTATATCCGGAACTCAGTTCCCCTATATCTTAAGCTTATCAAGCAATCCTGCCAGCATATTTATAGGATCAGGTATAACAGGCTCTCCCTCTGATAATTCCCGGAGACGTTCAAGGAGCCTGCCTGCAAGCTCCGGATATTTCAGGCTGAGAAGGAACAGGCCTGCTCCTATAGCTATGCACACTACAGCCTGTACTGCCGGCGGATCGCTTTCACGCCTGACGCTATCGTATTCCGCAAGCAGCTCCTCGTCTGATAGTTCCTTCTCCGCTGCCATATCTTCCATACTTATCACCTCATTAATCAATATGCACAGCCGGACGAAAAAATCCCTCTTAAACAAATACCGGCCGGCAGCTTAAAGGCTATGCATTGACAAAAAAATACACTTATTGTATAATGGATAATAGTTTGATAGAAAGGCGTGGGATCAGAATGAAAAAGATCGTATCTGCAATAGCGGCCGCAGCTCTTGCCGCCGTCACCTTTTCCTGCGGCACAGGCCGCAAAAGCGAAGTAAAGCATATGCCCTATGAGGCGGCTATAAACAATTATTGTACAGCCATGACAAAGGCTGATCCTGACGCTCTTATGGAATGTACGCTTCCGGCAGAAGCAGCTTCCGCTGCAAAGGCTGATCCCGACCACGGCAAGGCCTATGAGGACGGAAAGAAGAGTCTGTCCGCCGTCAGGGAGGGCTGGGTGAAGAACTGCGGAAATGATCCGGTGATGTCTCTCGGAGAGATAAAAAGCTCCGTTGAGCTTACAGAGCCACAGATCCGCGGCGCAGAGGCCTACCTTGCAGCAGCTGCCGCTGAATACGGGGTGAAGGACCTCTCCCCTCATATCAGCGAGGGCTACGAGGCTGTGCTCACATTGAATATAACCGGAGCAGATTACGAGACAAGCATGGAAAACACCTGCTGTATGGTGAATATTGACGGCGATGGCTGGAAGATCATAACCACAGGTGCGGATTCATTTGATAACAATGCCGGCTGACGGCTGTAAACGGAGGGAATTATGAAAAAGATAACTGCTATACTTACAGCTCTCGCTCTGCTTTCATGCAGCCTTGTGGCCTGCGGCAGCGGAGACGATGAAGACAATTCAAAGTCAAGCAAAAAGGCCTCTCCCTCTCAGACGGAAGAGCCCACCGAGCCGGCAGATTCTGAGCCTGCTCACCATAAAGCTCTGAACAAGTTCTTTAACTCTGTAAATGACAAGAATATCGAGGACTGCACAAAATTCATCGTTCCGCAGGCGTTCCTCAATGTCCTGTCCGACAGCGAGCTTGACAAGATGCACGAAAACGTATCCGGACTTATCGACTTCCTGAACGAAAGCTATGAGAAAGAGAACGGAAAGAACGTCCGTTACAGCGTAGTTGAATTCTTGTCAGAAAAGCCTCTTACAGATGGGCAGCTTACCAATGCAGAGAATTATTTCTATGATAATTTCGCAATGGATGAAAGCATAGAGCTCACTCTTACAGAGGGATATGAGATCGATTTCACCCTGGAAACCACCGGTGATGACAAGACCTCCACCGAGGAGCTGAAGATGTGCCTTGTAAAGATCGATAAGGACGGCTGGAAGGTATACATGGACGATGCTGATTCCCTGGATGACGAGCCAGATTATCAGGAGCCCACAACAGAACCTTACTCAACTGCGCCGACAGTGACAACAGAGATCGCTACCGGCGAGCCCTCAACGCTCGCTTATGATGAGGAGTTCACGATATCGAGTATGCCCTCGCTGGATTTCATTTCAATGGTATCCAGTCTGCATACAATGAATATATTGGATAAATATTGTTTCTTTGCATCTATCCCTATGCTTCCGACTGATATATACAATGATCTTAACCAAAAAGACAAGTCCTCAGAATTTGACCAGGCCATGAGTCCCTATCTCTCAGAGATGTCAGCCGCAATAGTAGATGAAGGCAGCAACACCACCCCGACACTTGTTGACGTCACCGACACAAAGCTTCTCACAACCGAAGAGCTTATAGA
>JAAYBK010000090.1 GCA_012718885.1 Ruminococcus sp.
GAATGTGAACAGTTCCTGCGGTCGCAGTGGTTTGACTTCATGTCGGATATGAACGGCGAAAAGCTGATAAAAATGATGAGGGAGGAATTTGCATGAAAGAATACTGGGAGCAGGCGGAACGTCTCCGTCGTCGCATCAATCGTAAGATACACGAAATCCACCTGCTGCGGCAGCGGGCAGAAGGCATGAACGGCAGCGGCATCAATGATATGCCGAGGACGGTATCTCCCGACCGCAGCAAAATGGAAGGCACCGTTTTCAAGATCATGGCGCTGGAACAAGATATACAGGAAACGCAGGCAGAATATGATGCGTTGATTGACGTTATGCGGCAGCGAATTCAGCGGGTAGCCGACGGAGACGATCGTGACCTGCTTATCAAGCGTTATCTGGAGTTTAAGGCATGGAAAACCATTGCAGCAGAGTTCGGATACAGCGAACAGAATATCTACCGCCTCCATGCCAAAGCTCTTGAAAAGTTGAGAGTTGATGAGAGTTGATTGTACTTGACTTAGATAGGGATATATGGTAAACTGTATAATAGAAGAATATGTAAAAAGCCGTTGCGGGCAAACCGCAGCGGCTTTTGTTGTACTATGGAAGAACTGTGATGATGAAATTGTCTGATCTCAATTCATCGAGTTTACCGTTTAATGCGCAGAAATAAACCTTGTTGGCAATAATATCAGCAGCCCGTACCAGTGTTGTGGTAGCTGAGTTACAATACTTGGTTTCTACCCCAACAAGCTGAGGAAGAATCGGAGGAAAATAGCTGTTCCAACTCATATTGAAGGTTCCAAGCTTATATTCCTGTAAGAGTGCTTCTTGAAGTTCGTACCTACCGTCTGTAGCAGTGGTGTGTTCGTCTGCAAAAATGTGAAGCGTTCCTAAATCGTCAAGAGGCAGGAGCTTACTTTTCTTAAGCTGTTCCAGTAAGCGTTTCAGTCCGATCTTATAAGCATAATCAAGATATCGCTGCTTACTCTTCTTATAGTCAAAGATGTGAGCATTCAGAGATTTCTGTTTTATGACAACAGCGAATTTATAGTACGCGTTCAGAGAACGGAAGAGCTTTCCTTTTTCCTTGTTTGTGATGTGCGTAGCTTTTAATTCATAGCCACTTTCATATTTCTTGGTGGCGTTTATTGCTTTTTCGGCGGCGATATATTTTCTGGACGCTACATCTTTTGCGTCCTTTCCAATCAAAAGCAATCCACCGAAAACAAAATAATCGTTATGTATTCTGTCAAATACGCCTGATTCATCAGAATAAACAAATAAATCCATTGACACACTTCCTTAAACGAAAAAAGCCGCCTAACGGCGGCCCTCATGACCGGCGACATTACATGTCGCTTAAACGTGAATTCGGTATCATGAGTATACAGCGCATTTCTGCCTGCAACTATATTATACACCAAAACTCCTGATTTGTCAATAGGAAATCATTGGATTTTAGAAGATTTTAAGGGAGGTGTCGGCGATGCCGAGGAAGGCACTGAAACCGTGCAAGCATCCCGGCTGTCCGAGACTGACCGAGGGCGCGTACTGCGACGAACACAAGCTCCTGCACCCTGACCGACCGTCAGCTGCCAAGCGTGGCTACGGCAGAAAGTGGCAGCGTGTCAGCAAGGCGTTCCTGCGGAAGCATCCGTTGTGCGTGAAGTGTCTGGCGCAGGGCAAGTTCGTGAGCGCAACGGTCGTTGACCATATCGTCCCGCACCGTGGTGACCATTACCTGATGTGGAGCGACACCAACTGGCAGGCGCTTTGCAAGCCCTGTCACGACAGGAAAACGGGAAGCGAGGACAGCCGACCGGAATATAAATATTAGTCTGAAATCTTGTATAATGCTTTGGATTTATTCTTTCTTACTGGTGCTAATCTAAAGTGAAGAGTGGTTCTAATCTAAAGTAATTATGTATGGGGAGGGGCTGGGGGCTGCCCGGTGGGGGTATCGAAATCTCTACGGAGCAGCGAACACAAGACCGGCGCCCCCTCTCGCGCACAAAAAGTGCAGTTCAAACGACCGATTAACCCCCTCGAATATTTTACAAGCCGAAATCCGCGTGATTCCGGCATTTTTTATAGGCAGGTGATGATATGGCAAAGGACGGTACAAACCGTGGCGGACGCAGAGTCCGTGCAGGTGACAAACCGAAGCCCCTCGCCGAGAAAATTGCCGCAGGAGAGGATGCCGACATCATCGAATTCACCCCGACCGCGCTGGAAGGTGCTGACCTTGATGATGCCGCAGACCTTGTCGGTGAGGATATGCCCTCGCCGAGTGAATACCTCTCGGCACGGCAGAAGGACGGCAAGCCCCTCGGCGCTGATGGAATCTACAAGGAAACATGGATATGGCTGAAAAATCGCGGCTGCGAAAAGCTGGTGAACAAGCGACTGATCGAAAGCTACTCGCTGGCGTTCGCTCGTTTTATCCAGTGCGAAGAAGCGCTCTCGACCTACGGTCTGCTCGGCAAGCATCCGACGACCGGCGGCGTGGTCGCTTCTCCGTTCGCATCGCTCAGCCAGTCCTATCAGAAA
>JAAYBK010000091.1 GCA_012718885.1 Ruminococcus sp.
GGTTGTTGTGGAGTATCTTCATGCTGGTCAGTCCCTCAGCAGCGAAGAAGTCCTCCATTTTTTTCTTTGTTGTCCACCAGTAATCGTGATTGCCTTTGAGTATGATCTTCTCTCCGGGCATCCTCTCGATAAAGCTGAAGTCAGGAAGTGCCTGCTGAAGCGACATTCCCCAGGAGATATCGCCTGCCAGAACAACTGTATCCTCCGGCTTTATCAGCTCCATCCAGTTCTTTTCGATCTTCTCCTGATAGTCCTGCCAGCCGGCAAAGACGCTCATAGTCTTGGAGGGATCGCTGAAGCTGAGGTGAAGATCGCCGATAACGAAGAGGCTCATGCTTATATTCCCAGTGTCCTGAGGACGTATTCCTTCTGGTCTGCCTTATCTATAACGTCATTGAAGCGCTCAGGCTTGTTCTTGAGATCAGCAAGTGCAGCAGGGATATCCAGCTTTGAAAGCTCTGCGATCCTGTCGACCTTAGCGTACTCGTCAATATCAGAAGCCTTTCCTTCAAGAGCCTCAAGAACAGCAGCACTGAACTTGTAGGGGCTTGCAGTTGAAGCGATGACAGTCTTTGTTGTATCGCCTGTAGCTTCTCTGTAGTCGTTGTATACCTTTACTGCTACGGCAGTATGTGTATCGCAGGTATATCCATACTTTTCGTATATAGCGTGGATAGTCTCCTTTGTCTGCTCATCGTCACAGAATCCGCCGCAGAATTCCTCCTGAAGCTTTGCCTTTACGTCAGCAGATACCTCATATCTTCCCTCGGATGCGAGCTTGCCAAACCAGTCACGGATAACAGCATCGTCTCTTCCTGTAAGGAGATAAAGCAGTCTCTCAAGGTTGCTTGAGATAAGGATATCCATTGAAGGCGAAACTGTTGCAAAGAACTTTCTGTTCCTGTCGTAAACGCCTGTATTTATGAAGTCTGTGAGAACGTTGTTTACGTTTGAAGCACAGATTAGCTTATTTACCGGAACGCCCATGTGCTTTGCATAGTAAGCAGCAAGGATGTTTCCGAAGTTTCCTGTAGGAACAACGATGTTGATCTTGTCGCCGAGAGCGATCTCGCCGTCCTTAACAAGCTCAGCGTATGCTGAAACATAATATACAACCTGAGGAACAAGTCTGCCCCAGTTGATAGAGTTTGCAGATGAGAATACGATGCCGTTATCAGCAAGCTGCTTTTTCACGTCCTCATCAGTGAAGATTGCCTTGACACCATTCTGACAGTCATCGAAGTTACCCTTGATAGCGCATACTCCTACGTTTGCGCCCTCCTGAGTCTTCATCTGACGCTTCTGCATCGGGCTTACGCCGTCCTCGGGGTAGAATACCAGTATGGAAGTACCCTCAACGTCCTTGAAGCCTTCAAGAGCAGCCTTTCCTGTATCTCCTGATGTGGCAACGAGGATAACTATCTTCTTGTCAAGATTTATCTTCTTTGCAGAAGTTGTAAGGAAGTAAGGCAGAATCTGGAGAGCCATATCCTTGAATGCACAGATAGGACCGTGCCACAGCTCCAGCATATAAGTTCCGTCGAAAAGATGTGCAAGCTCAGCAATGCTCTCTGTCTCAAAGTTCTTTGTTGAGTAGGCATTGTCTGTGCAGTAGTGTATCTCAGCGTCAGTGAAATCTGTGAGATACTTTGAGAATATATAAGCAGCTCTGTCAGCATACTTCATGTCGCCGACAGCCTTTATCTCGTCAAGTGACAGCTCCGGTATAGTCTCAGGCACGAAAAGTCCGCCGTCAACGGATATACCCTGAGTGATGGCCTCTGCGCTTGTGACCTTGACCTTGCTGTTTCTTGTGCTGTTGTAGAACATAATATCACCCTTTAAAAAATGAAATTGTAGCCTGTGGTATCATAGGCATTTGGAATATAATCAATGCTGAGCACCCTGCCCTCCTGAATGATGACTTGTGCGACATCGAATCTGGGCTGGAGCATACTTGGATGCTTGCAGCAATAATCAGCGGCTGTTTTGATTATGAGTCCCTTTTGCGCTTATTAACGGCCTCAAAGCCGGTAACAAGACTGTCGGGACGTCTGGATTTTACCTCCACAAAGGCAAGATAGTCGCCGTTTTCTGCGATGATGTCTATCTCTCCGCCCTTTATCCGGTAATTCCTTGCGGCTATCCTGTATCCACGCTCAGTGAGGTAAGCGCAAACGCTATCCTCCCCAAGCTTTCCCGTTTCACTCCTGGTCATAGAGCTTCTTTAGGAAGGACTTCCTGTGGACGTCGGATATGCCGAATTCGTTCAGCTTTTCATAGTGGAGCTTTGTGCCGTAGCCCTTGTGCTGTTCAAAGGCGTACTGCGGATACTTCTCCGCAAGCTCCTTCATGTACCGGTCACGGGATACCTTAGCCAGCACTGACGCTGCGGATATGGAAGCAGAGGTCGCATCCCCCTTTATCACATACCTGCACGGGCAGTCAAGCTGCGGCAGCCTGTTTCCGTCGATCAGTGCAAGGTCAGGCTTTATGCCAAGCCCCTCCACTGCTCTACTCATAGCGAGCATAGTCGCATTGAGAATGTTCATGCTGTCTATCTCTTCAACAGAAGCTGTTGCAACACAGTATGCTTCCGCATTGTCCCTGATAACGTCAAAAAGCTCCTCTCGGCGCTTCTCGGATATCTTCTTACTGTCGTTGAGATAATCTATCAGCAGGCCGTCCCTCAGGATCACGGCAGCGGCATATACATCCCCTGCCAGAGGGCCTCGTCCTGCCTCGTCAACTCCGCATATAACGGGATATTCCCTGCGAAGCTCCGAATCGTAGTCAAAAAGCTCCTTGTGGAGCACTATCCTCGGCATTACTTCTCCTTCTTAGGCGGTAGCTCAAGAGTTATGCGTCCCAGCTTTCCGCTGCGGAACTCGTCCATAACGGTAATTGCTGCTCTTTCGGTGTTTATCTCGCCGCCGGATATCATCATGCCACGTTTCCTGCCCACTTTTTCAAGCAGGTCAAGTCCGGTGTCGCCTTCCTCAGCCTCCACCTTGTAGCGCTCAGCAAGTGCCGCAGGATAATTCTCTGAAAGGTAACTGAGAAGCTTCATAGCCAGCGTCTCTATGTCAAGTATATCATCGCTTATAGCGCCTGTGAAGGCAAGTCTGATCGCGATCTCCTGATCCTCGAACTTCGGCCAGAGAACTCCGGGCATATCCAGCAGCTCAGTGCTGCTATCCAGCTTCACCCACTGCTTTGTACGGGTAACGCCGGGTCTGTCCTCGGCCTTTGCACGCTTTGAACCTGCAAGGCGATTGATGAAGGTGGATTTTCCGACATTCGGTATTCCCACCACCATGAGCCTTACCGCAGCCGTACTCATACCGCTCCGCTCACGCTTCTCCATCAGTTCTTTCAGAACCTTTGTCCTTACGGCAGGAAGAACATTTTTCAGCCCTTTGCCGGACTTACAGTCAATAGCCACGGCTTCTGCACCGTTGTTCCTGAAATAGTTTATCCACATCTGAGTGGCTTTCTCATCTGCAAGGTCGCATTTGCTGAGGATTACTATCCTCGGCTTGCCGTTTGTCAGATGATCCATCTCGGGATTCCTGCTGCTGAGAGGCGCTCTTGCGTCTACTATCTCAGCAACGGCATCAACGAGCTTCAGGTTGGCTGTGATGAGCCTTCTCGTCTTTGCCATATGCCCCGGGAACCACTGTATCTGCTTCATATCGTTGTTATCCACAGTGACCTCCTGTCTGTCACTTTATCCTTCCGATGCTTCCGGAAGGAGCTACACGGAAAAGAACCTTTCCGATTATATTATCCACAGCCACATATCCCAGCTCAGCTGAGCGGCTGTCCCTTGAATTTCTTCTGTTATCGCCCATTACATAAACGTATCCCTCCGGAACTGTAACGGGATAATGGCCTATAAATGCGCCCTCATCTGTATGAGTAAGGCCGCTGATATAGTCCTCATGGTACTCCTTGCCGCCCACATAGACTATGCCCCTCTCAAAGTCGAAATCCACAGTCTGTCCGGCACAGGCGATCACTCTTTTCACCAGAATGATATTCATGCCACGGCCATGAACAAGCTCGCCTTCCTCATTCATAGTAACAGATTCATCAGCGTTGAAAACAATGATATCTCCCTGCTTCGGGTTCTTACAGAAGGAGGTAACGATGACCTTGTCCTCCGGCTTCAGGGTATCCATCATGGATTCCCCCTTTATAGTGGTCACATGGAGAAAATAAGTGAATACCATGCCGGCGATCAGCATGGTAGCAAAAAACATCTCAAGGAATCCGCACACCGCTTCAAGCGGTGCCGGAAGTCCTTTTTTCATCTTAGTTAGCAGACTCATTCTTTGAATTGAAGAGGAACTTGAACTTGTCGAAAGGCTGATATCTCAGTATAGCCTTGCCGTAGATCTGGCTCTTCTTGATGAGGCCTACGCCTGCATCACGGCTGTCTGAGGAAGCCTCTCGGTTATCTCCCATTACAAAGTAGTAGCCGTCCGGCACCTTGAATGGATACTTGCCGTTGAAGCCTGTAAGCGGATCTGTTCTTGCGTCCTTCATAACGTATGGCTCATCCAGCTCCTTGCCGTCAACATAGGCCTTGCCGTCCCTGATGTCTATCTCCTGGCCGGGAGTAGCAATGACACGCTTTATTATACATTCCTTAAGACGGTTGCCGTCGATATTAACTGCCACAGGATCACCGTTCTCGTCGATATCATAGGCCTTGTCATTGTCAACTACGACTATATCGCCGTATTTAAGGTTGAAGTATACGGTGCTCATCATTATCTTGTCGTTATTTTCAAGAGTAGGGTTCATTGAACCTCCCACAACGCTTACCGGGTGCAGAAGGTAAGTGAATATCATTCCTATTATAAATATAGTAACCAGTGTTGACTCCACCACATCTATGGTGTCCTCGAGAAGACGCTTTCCGAATGACTTTTCCCCGTCATCCTTTTTGCTTTCAGCCTTCTTCTCAACGATCTCCTCAGCCTTTTCAGCCTCTTCTGTCACTTCTTCTGCTATATTCTCGGAAGCCTCTTCCAGTGTTTCCTCATTTATTATATCCTTTTCTTCATCCATGGTGAAGCCTCCTGACATTTTTGATTTAAAAATAATTATGTAGCAAAAAAGGGACTACACGTCCCTCAAGGAATAAGATGAGTCAGGCAGAGATCCTCTGCCTGAGCTCAGTCTGCAGCCTCTTAGCGGATCTGCTCCTTGACCTTGGCAGCCTTACCAACTCTGTCTCTGAGATAATAAAGCTTGGCTCTGCGAACCTTACCGTGTCTTACGACCTCAACCTTGTCAACAACAGGTGAGTGGAGAGGGAAAACTCTCTCGATACCGCAACCGTGAGCAACACGTCTTACAGTAAATGTCTCGCTGATACCGCCGTGCTTCTTGGCGATAACTGTTCCCTCGAAGACCTGAATACGGCTCTTGTCGCCTTCCTTGATCTGTACGTGAACCTTTACAGTATCACCTACATTGAATTCAGGAACATTTTCCTTCATGCTTGAATCGCTGATTAACTTGAGTGCATCCATTTTACTTTTCCTCCTAAAATTTCCGGATATTCATAAACTGCTCCGCCAAAGCGTTCAGCATTCGCAGCGGCGGAAAGGAGCTCTGAGGTCATTCATCACAATACGTCTTATACCGGCTTCCTGACAGTCAGCGGACTAACCGATTTAATGTCTTTCGGCATTAACCCTCATCTGAATGATAAAATCATAACAGACGGATTTCAAATGCTTTTATATAATACCACACTTTGCAGAAAAATGCAAGTGTTTTTTGCAAAAAACAGGAAAAAAATTTTATTTCTTTTTAAGTATGGCCGATGCGGCATGGTGAAGCACTTCAAATTCCGGCGGAGCTATCCTTTCGAGGAGTGAAATATGCTCTTTTTCCCAGGCAGCGATCTCCTCCGGTGTAAGAGAAGCTCCTACTCCACGGCAGGCCTTCATACGGCCGTTCCAGCTCTCACGGGTAAACGGCACCATGATATCATACGCTTCACGAGCCTCGATATCAAAGTAACGCTCTGCTATCTCCGGAACGAAGACCGGTGTGCGCTCATAACCGCCTCCCGACCATGAGGGATTGTGCTTCAGCACCAGTTCCTCACTGGCTTTGGCAAGCGCATCATCACCCGGTACCCACGCCATAAACAGTATGACCAGTCTTCCGCCGTCCTTCAGAAGCCTTGCCAGTTTCGGGATCACCTTGTCATAGTCAAAATAGAAGAAGCACTGACAGGCAGTTATCACATCGAATGTGCCGTCCGGGAAGTCGATTTCCTCCGCCGGAGACACGATGAAATCTATCTTCATCCCCTCTTTTTCGGCAAGTATCCTTGCCTGGGCTATCTGATTCTCTGAAATGTCAGAGCCTGTCCACTCAGCACCGTAATGGTACATATTTCTCGGCACAACTCCTGAACCCGTACCGAGATCGAGGACTTTCTGTCCTTTGATGCAAAGTCCTCTGTCAGCTACCTTCTGAAAGAAGACCGGCGGATAGATGTCCCTGTATTTTGCATAATCCTCTGATGTTTTTCCGAAGTCGAATTCCTTTCCCCCGTCTATTTTCCTACTGAATATATCCATAGCAGTACCTCACTTAAATATACTATCATCCTCGCAGAGTATAGCCCTGCGGACGAATTTCTCCGCTTCAAAGGGCTGTGCTCCGGAATTTTTAAGTGCCTCAACAAAGAGCGTCGGATTGTAGTTGGTCTGGGTTCCCGCCGGGAGCCTCATAACGATATTAACCGAGCCCTCTCCCTTTTCGCAGGAGATCACCTCCATATCCGGCTTTATGTCCACAGTCTTTATGCCCTTTTTAGTCTTCTTCTCGATGAGTATCTCATCGCCGGAAATGAGCCTGTTTATGTCCTCCATAAGCTTGTCAGCATCATCTGCCACCAGTGAGAAGCTGTATTCAGCCTTTGCGATAGCTGTTATCTTCTGCTCCTGGACTGCCACGGAGATTATCCCCATTCCCTCCGGCATTACAGCGTTCAGGCGGTCTCGTATCTCCTCCATTGACATATTGTCGTCGGTGATGTTGAAGTCCAGTATCTCGCACTCGCTCTCAAAGCCCAGTGAAAGTGCCAGTGCAAAGGCATAGTACGGGTGGGGATTGAAGCCCTCGGTGTACCATATGGGCAGTCCCGACCGGCGGAAGGTCCTGAGCATACAGCGGTTCAGGTCAAGGTGGGATATGTACTTTGCCCGTCCGGTCTTCTTAAACGTTGCTCTTACTCTCAGCAAAACATTCCCTCCCCACTTTTTTATTCACTCCGCAGCCCGAACATCTCAGGCGGCAGTTAGGCGTTGTCACGGACTTATGTGCTGTCTTGTTCTCGCGGACGAAGAACTCCTTTGATACCAGGTAATCCAGATGATCCCAGGGAAGTATCTCGTCGTACTCAAAGCGTCTGTTTGCGTAGAACGATGTGTCGATACCGCACTCATTGAACGCTTCCATCCACTTGTCAAAATGGAAGTATTCCTCCCAGCTATCAAACTTGCAGCCCTTCTTCCAGGCAGTATAAATAGCCTTGCAGAGCCTTCTGTCGCCCTTTGCAAGTATTACCTCGAGCTGGCTGACGTTAGGATCGTGGTAGCTGACCTTGATCTTCTTGGTCTTTACCGAATCCAGCAGCAGCTTCTGCTTATGCTCTATCATCTCGCGGGTGTCCTGAGGCTCGAACTGGAAGGGCGTAAACGGCTTCGGAACAAATGTGGCGCAGCTTATGGATATCTGCACTCCTCTTCCCTTGGGGCGATCCTCGATACTGTAGAACAGATCGATTATGCGGTTCGCAAGGTCTGCGATGCCCACGATATCCTCGTCGGTCTCAGTGGGAAGTCCCATCATAAAATAGAGCTTCACCGCAGAATATCCTCCCTTGAAGGCAATCGTACAGGTGTTCATTATCTCCTCCTCACTGACGTTTTTGTTGATAACGTCACGGAGACGCTGAGTACCTCCCTCAGCGGCAAAGGTCAGTCCGCTTTTACGCACCTTCTTTATCTTTTCCAGCAGAGATTCAGAGAAGTTGTCCACACGGAGAGATGGCAGAGAGAGGTTTATCCTCTCAGCAGCAGTATAGTTGATAAGCTCCGTCAGCATAGGATCAATCTCCGAGTGATCGCTGGTACTCAGGGAAGCCAGCGACACCTCATCGTAGCCGGTATTCTCGCAGAGAGCCTTTGTCTCACGGCATATAGTCTCAGTGTGCTTTTCACGGAACGGGCGGTATATGAAGCCGGCCTGACAGAAACGGCAGCCTCTTATGCAGCCCCTCAGTACCTCGACAGATACTCTGTCGTGAACTATCTCTGTAAACGGAACAACGAAATTCTCCGGGTAGTAAACGCTGTCAAAGTCCTTTATTATGCGCTTTCTTATCACTTCAGGAGCACCGTCTGATACTACAAGATGATCGATAGTGCCGTCCTCCTTGTAGACGAAGCTGTAGAATCTCGGCACGTATATGCCCTCGATATGGCAGGCCTTTCGCAGGAACTCAGTCTTTGTCGCCCCCTGCTGCTTCATTTCCCAGTAGAGATCCATAAGTTCAAGATTGACCTCCTCGCCCTCTCCGAGCACAAAGATGTCGAAGAAGTCTGCAAGAGGTTCCGGATTACAGACGCAGGGGCCTCCGGCGATGACGATATTCGTCAGCTCGTCTCCCCTGTCCGCAGCAAACACCGGCAGACCTGCAAGATCAAGCATATTCAGTATATTCGCATAGGAAAGCTCATATTGCAGAGTAAATCCTATGATATCGAAGTCACGTATGGGGGCAAGGCTCTCCAGTGCATAGAGCGGAATGTCGTTCTCACGCATTATAGCCTCAAAGTCTTCAGAGGGCGCAAAGCATCTCTCGCACCAGTAGTTCTCCCTCTCGTTTGTCAGGGAGTAGAGTATCTTCATTCCCAGATGCGACATACCGATGTCGTAGGTATCCGGGAAACAGAATGCGAATCTTACATCTATCTTTGACTTGTCCTTGGTGACACTGCCCACCTCTCCGCCGATATAGCGTGAGGGCTTCTGCACATCCAGCAGATGCTTCTCAATTTTATCTTTCAGCTCCATAATATCCTCCGGTATCATTTCATGCTGTCTTCTGTGAATCTGAACGGCATAAAGTCAGAAAGCCTGAACCAGCCGTTTGCCAGGATAATGACCATATCGCTGGCGCAGAACTCGCTGAGCACCTGCAAACAAGCTCCGCAGGGATTGCAGGGCTTTGTGAAATCCTCAGTGCTGCTGCCGGCTATAGCAATGGCCTTAAAGCCGGTAACGCCCTCGGATACCGCCTTGAAAACCGCAGTCCTCTCGGCACAGTTTGTCAGCGAATAGGAAGCGTTCTCGATATTGCAGCCGGTATATACCTTACCGTTATCGGCAAGGAGAGCTGCTCCGACACGGAAACGGGAATATTTGCTATAGGAATTCTCAGCAGCCTTTACAGCCATTTCGTAAAGCTCACCGTTTGTCATTTTCTGCCTCCGCGACCTGCGCCAAGCTTCTTCTTTTTTCCATCGGGAGTTACGATGTATGTATTCTCAAGCTGTCCGAGCAAATTTCCAGTAACAGCAGCTCTGTACTCGTTTCTAAGCTCGGTCTGCTCAGCTTTTTCAGCCTCGGTAAGTCCCTCAGCTTTGGACTTCCTTGCAAGCTCGTTTATGCGGTCTATTTTTTTCTGATCCATAATGGCACCTCTTAAAAAAATAATAAAACGCCGAAGGCGGCAAGAAATGGGAGTCCAGAGGGTTGTTAATCCTCTGGCAGGGGGAGAACGAGGGGGACGGCGTCCCCCTGAAAAACAGTCCAGACAGCGAAGCGAATCTGGACGGACGCTCTGCATAGATATCCCCCGGCTCGGCCGGCAGGATAATTTCCATTTCTCTAATCATTACATTATTGTAACATGATTTCGCAAATAATTCAAGCCTTACCACTGGATTTTTCCACCGCAATATGCTATAATGTTTACCGACAATAAAATTTCCCAAGGAGGAAACCTATGAAAAAAGCTCTTGTCACCGGCGGTGCAGGCGGTATCGGCTCTGCGATATGCCGCAGGCTCGCTCTGGACGGTTACTCCGTCATAATAAATTATTCCCGTTCAAAAGAAAAAGCTGAGGCTCTTGCCGCTGAGATATCCGGTCAGGCTATAGACTTCGATATCTCCGATACACAAGCGGTCAGTGACGCTTTCGCTCATATAGGCCGCATCGACCTGCTTGTGAATAACGCAGGGATTTCCGAGATTGATCTTTTCCACTGCATTTCCCCGGAAAAAGCTGCAAAGATCATGTCCGTCAACCTTGTCGGTGCAATGAACTGTGCCCGGACAGCCCTGCCGGATATGATAAGAGCCGGAACAGGCTGCATCATAAATATATCCTCCATGTGGGGACAATGCGGAGCCTCCTGCGAGGTAGACTATTCCGCCTCAAAAGCAGGACTTATCGGCTTCACAAAAGCTCTTGCCAAAGAAGTCGCTCCCTCGGGGATAAGAGTGAACTGCGTTGCTCCAGGATTCATCATGACAGAAATGAACAGCCGCTTCTCCGAGGAGGATCTGGCGCTGATACGCGAGGACATCCCACTGGGAATATTCGGAAAACCTGAGCATATCGCCGACGCAGTCTCCTTCCTCGCCTCACCGCAGGCAGAGTATATCACCGGTCAGACTCTCGCCGTCAACGGCGGAATGGTCATATAGGAGGGCTTATGCTGAATATGGACGACAGGCTCCGCAGCCAGATAGGCTTCATGCTGGAGCTGGATAAAATGAAAACGCTGTACCGTCAGACATATGTGCTGAATGAGGACAGAAAGGAAAATGACGCAGAGCACAGCTGGCACCTGGCTGTTATGGCATTCCTGCTGGCAGAGCACTCAAACCAGCCGGTAGATGTGCTGAAGGTGATGAAAATGGTGCTCATCCACGACGTTGTGGAGATAGACGCCGGCGACACCTACTGCTATGATGCCGAGGGAAACAAGACTAAGGCTGAACGTGAGGAAAAGGCTGCCCAACATATTTTCGGTCTCCTTCCTGTGGATCAGAAGGAAGAGTTCTATGCACTGTGGCGTGAATTCGAGGAGGCAGCTACTGCCGATTCAAAATTCGCCAACCTCCTGGACAGATTGCAGCCTATTCTGCTCAACTACACAAGGGACGGCATCTCCTGGAAAGAACACGGCGTTTACTCGGATCAGGTCAGGGCAAGGAATCTACACAGCAGCGAAGCTTCGGATGATATTGCTGCCATTATCGAGGATATTATCAGCGATGCCGAAGCTCAGGGCTTTCTCAAAAGTCGATAGTAAATCTGCACAAATCAATATCACATCAACAGTGCACTATTACTGATACGCCGAAAAAGGTGAAATGTTTGTGATATTTTTTTATATAGCTTGAACTTTTTTTCAGTTTGTGCTATAGTATAATATGTGTATGTAAAAAACACGACAGTTAAAATATAATTTCAAAATAGAGGGATGATAATTAATGGCTGAAAAGTCAAATGAAACAATCAACAGCGAGGCACTTCCATCCAATGACAAAATGGCGGATGTTACCGACGCTGTAAAAAATGTTGGGGAGAACAAAGAGGAGCCTGTAAAAAAGGAAAAATTCCAAAGGCTGAAACGATTTTTCGCTAAGCGTGCAACTCACACGGATAAGTACAAGAAGATCAATCTCTTCCTTATGCTGATATATCCGCTGTTTATAATGTCCATTGCGGAAGTAACTCAGGGCAAGGGATTTGCCCGATATTTCAGGCTCTGGAGCGACCACACCGGCGCAATGACCTTCGGTCTGATAATCACCGCCGCAGTCTTCATACTGTTCCTGTGCATCTTCAAGCACGGCTGGGCGGCAGTGGCCATACAAAGTGTATTGTTCATGTCTCTCGCTACAACCGAGCTGTTCAAGTACAATACCAACGGAAATCACCTCATAATCTCAGATATGAGAGTCGCCAAGAGCGTCAAGAGCCTGAAATCTTTTGCATATATCAAGATCACACCGCAGCTGATACTGTCCTACATAATAGTGATCGCCTTCATTGCTCTGGTGTTCTACTTCAACCCCAAGCTCAAAGCAAAACCTATCCCCCGTACAGCTTCCGTTGCAGTATGTGTTCTCGTGGGATTCGGAATGATAGTATGCCCGCCATTCTACAAGCCGATATACTCATTCTTCAAGGTTGATACAACTTCCGCTACAAACGATCTTCTCCTCAAGGAGAAATTCAATAACAATGGCTTCTTCACTTTCCTTGTGCAGACAGCCTCAGAGGACTTTGCAAACCGCCTCAAGGAGCCTGAGGACTATACAAAGGATCATGTAAAGCAGATCCTCAACATCAATGTTGACAATAGCGGTGACTTCAACGGCGGCAAGAAGCCTAACGTTATCGTGATAATGAGCGAGTCAAACGCTGATTTCCGAGTTTTCGACCAGCTCGATATCGGCGAGGATGTTTATAAATACTTCGATGAAGCCTGTGAAGAAGGCAAGGGCGGAAGGATCATCACTCCTACCTACGCAAGCTGGACTGTAAGAGCAGAGTTCGAGCTCATGTTCGGTCTTCCTGTAAGAGGACTTAACGATCCTAATATGCCTCAGAGAGAGCTTGCTGACAGAACTCTCCCGGCTATGGCTCAGTACTATGACAGCTGGGGATACAATACAGCTTACGTTCATCCTTTCCAGGCAAACTTCTACAGCAGAAACAAGATCTATCCGAGATTCGGATTCAAAAATATGATATTCCATGATGACTACGACGGAACTACAGATTTCACTGTTGACGTTGATCATTACGGAACTTATGTAGATGATAAGTCAATATTCGATCAGCTTGTTGATCTGATAAAAACATCTGACGAGCCTATGTATATCCACACAACTACTATGCAGAACCACCAGCCTTACAATCAGGGCGAGGATCCTGACGCTGAGTTCGACAACTACCTCCAGTGGATACAGCACTCCAACGAAGGTCTCCATGTATTCCTTGAAGACCTGAAGAAGATTGACGAACCTACTCTGGTATTCTTCGTCGGAGACCATTTCCCGTCACTCAGAGGTGAGACCAGCGTCTACAATGAGCTCGGACTTACAGGAAATAATTGCAGCATACTCTACGAGCAGTCCTACTTCCTCTGGTCCAACTATGACGCTGACTTCTCAAAGGTACCGGACGAAAAGTTCTCATTCTTCTATGTGCCTTATGTACTGCTGGATATAATCGATGCTCCCCATGACGCATTTATCGAGAAGATGATGCAGTATATGAAGAAGATGCCGATCTACTCCACATCATATGATCCGGAAACACCTCACGACAAGGATCTGGATATGCTGACCTACGACAGAGTTGTGGGCAAACTTTACTCTACTTCACCAGTTACTGACGATTAAGGGGATTAACATGATAACACCAGTAATCGGAACAAAAGGCAGCGCTGAACTCACTGTATCAGCAAAAGAGCTGGCTGTAAATATCGGCAGCGGCAGCCTTGAGGTCTTCGCTACCCCGGTAATGACCATGCTTATGGAAAAAGCCGCCTGCAACTGTATACAGCAGTTCCTTGAAGGCGACGAGACCACCGTTGGCACTGAGCTTTCAATAAAGCATACCTCCGCAACTCCGGAAGGTATGAAGGTGACAGCAGAGGCTGTCCTCACAGAAGTGAACGGCCGTGAACTGATATTCGATGTGTCAGCCGCTGATGAATCAGGCTCTGTAGGCTGCGGAACTCATCACCGCTTCCCCGTGTTCGGTGAAAAGTTCACTGCAAAGACAAAATCAAAGTTAAAATAATGAACAGCTCCCCTGATCCAGACGTTCAGGGGAGCTGTTTATATCTCCCTGTATTTAGCCTTCCGTCCACACATGAAATTCTGTTACAGCAATGTGTTTTTTTAATCAGCATATTTTCTATCGCTTATCATAATATTATCACATTAAAGCTTATAATAATAATCAATGAAAAAAATCTGTATAAGTGAAAGGATGATCTCTATGTCAGACAATTTCAACGAATACAATAACGATATGATCGATAATAGTAATTCAGGCGCTCAGCAGAGGCCTCATTATGATAACTACTATGCAGATACCGTTATCCAGAGTGAGGAATCCGCTGCACCACAGACTGATAGCTCGGGATCATATGCATATGTTTCCGAAAATGCTCCTAAGCCTAAGAAGCGCAAAAACCACGCCTTCCTCAAGGCAGTTGCTTTTGTGCTCTGCCTTGGTATAGTAGGTGTTGGCTCAGTTCAGGGCTATAAGATCTACAGGGACAACAAGGACGGTTCTGAGCTTTCAGAGCCGGAAAAAGAGGAAAAGACCTCCTCTGCTTCAAAGGATGTGGAGCTGAATTACTCGGAAGATGCGGAAGCCGAAGACACTCCCAGCATTATCACACTTGCTGCCCGTGAGGATTCAAAGCCGATACCGGACATCGTTGATTCAATCATGCCTTCTATCGTAGGGGTATCCTCCAACTTTGAGATCACTCAGAACTACAGCTTTTTCGGATGGGAATCCGGTCCGCAGACAAAACAGATGACAGGTACAGGTACAGGCTTTATAATTTCCGAAGACGGCTACATCGTTACAAACGCTCACGTTGTATTTGATTCCGAATATAATTCTGGTCCGGCTCTTGAGGTCTCTGTAATGTTCAGTGACGAGAGCGAGCATGATGCTAAAATTGTCGCTTATGATGTTGAGACAGATATCGCTGTCCTTAAAGTTGACGAAACAGGACTTACTCCTGCCACTCTTGGAAACAGTGATGAACTCCGTGTAGGCGAACTGGTTATCGCTGTAGGAAATCCTCTCGGATTTGAGCTTTTCGGTTCAGTAACAAGCGGAATTGTATCAGCTCTTAACAGAGATATCTCCATTAATGAAAAGAGTATGTCACTTATCCAGACAGATGCTCCTATCAACAATGGTAACTCCGGCGGACCGCTCCTTAACAGCTGCGGTCAGGTAATAGGTATAAACTCAGCAAAGATGTCCTCAAGCTACGGTTCCGCAAGCGTTGAAGGACTTGGATTTGCCATCCCGATAACAGATGCTAAAAAGATCATTGACGATCTTATCAACTATAAGCACGTTAAGGGCAGACCTCAGATCGGTATCTCTACTAAAGACGTTACAGAGAGCATTTCACGCTACTACAATATACCTATGGGAATCTGGATCACAGAGATTACAGATGGAAGTGCTGCAGATGAGGCAGGTCTTGAACAGGGAGATATCATTATCGATATCGAAGGCGAGGCTGTAAAGACAGCAGAAGAACTCAACGCCATAAAGAATCAGTACAAGGCCGGCGATACAATCAACCTGACTGTCTACAGACGCGGCGAGGATATAAAGGTAGAGGTAACTCTCCAGGATGCCGACGAACAGCAGGAAAAGGAAACCGAGGACAGCGCCGAGAAAAAAGAAAAGCGTCAGCCTGCAACAGCAGCTCCAAGACAGTCAGATCCATATGAAGACTTTGACGAGTTTGGATTTGGCCAGTTCCCCTTCTGAGTTCGTTCAATAAGTAATTATCACTACTCTTCTCCTTATTATGTGCCAGAGTAATGGCGAAAAATAACCGACATATATGCGTGATGCATATATGTCGGTTATATGTTTTTTACAACAGAGCTCGTTGACTGACTCGTAGCTTCCTCATAATATCAAGAACCCGATGCTGAATACATCGGGTTCTTTTGTACTTATACGGTAATTTTTATATATCAACGGGTATTGATCTTTTGAGCTCGAAAGAGTACAAATACGCAGCTTTGACTTTTTTTCTCATTGTCAGCTCGATAGCCGAGCGGTAAAGTCTGAGCTGAACGCTGTAGCGCTCTGCAAGGCTGCTTGCCGAAGACCCTCTGTCGGACTTATAATCCACAATTACTATCTGCCCGTCTTCTTCAAACATAAGGTCAACAATGCCCTTTATCATACCGTCTGAACGGCTGAGTACCTCCATAAGATCGCTGTCGATATCAAGCTGACGGACTGCGACCATGAACTTTTTCTCACGCCACACATTTTCCGCAGACCTTATCCTTGCATAAAGCTCGCTTTCAAAGAAAGCCGATACAAGCCCTGCATCAACTGCGGAAGCCTGCTCTGCCGTAAGGAAGCCATTGGCAGTCATCCTTTCTGCCTCAGCCTCAGGAGACTTTATGGCCTCCTCAAAATCACAATACTGGAAAAAGGTGTGCAGCGCAGTACCTCTCTCCGCACCTGTCAGCTTCTTTGCTCCGGTGCAGAATCTCGGGCGTTTCAGTCTGAAATCGAACTCCTCGTCGTCACCCTTGAACTTTCTTGTTATCTGAGTAACACTAAGCTTTGCCGGCATTTCCGACAGTCTCCGGTCATATGGATGAGCTATCAGCTCCATGAGCTGGCCGCAGATCATTTCGTCCGGCTCAGCCTCCTCCGGGATCTCCTCCGAGAAGATATCCTCTGCCGTCACGGGATGAGCTGTCTCCCAGGTGAAAAGATCTCCGCCATATAAAGCTGCCGGCAGCCCGTATCCGCTGGTCAGTCCTATCCCCTCAGCTATCTCACGGAACGAGCTGTGGCGGAACAATACCGGCCAGAGCCAGTCAGAAAACGATTTTGCCTCGCTGACCGCATCAAATATATCTCCGCCCCGTACTACACAGCCGTCCAGCAGGCTCTGAACACGCTTCAGAGACTTTTCACCGCATTTCAGATTGATGAACAGCTTCTGCCTTGCCCTTGTCAGGCCGACATAGAGCAGTCTCATCTCCTCGCTCCGGGTACTGCGGTTCTCCTCCTCGGTGAGCATGGTGTGCTGGAAGGTCTTGTATTTACGGACGATCTCCGGATCATAGAGAGTATAGCCAATCCTGCCGTCCGCCGAGCACATCACTGCGTCGCTGTCAAAGCGGAACTGGTGCGAGGTCTCTGCGATGAAAACAAATGGATATTCAAGTCCCTTTGAGCCGTGGAAGGTTTGTATGGACACATAGTCACCCGAGGAAGCAGAAGCCTTTCCCTGAGCAATATCGCCGTTCTCAAGCACTCTGTCGATATGGCGGATGAAGCCGCCAAGTCCTCCGGAGCCCTCGTATGCAGCAGAGCTCTCGTAGTTCTCCGCATACTGTATCAGTGTACGCAGATTCGCCCTTTTCTTCTCGCCGTCACTGCTGAGCTGCATAACAGAGATAAAATCTGTGGTATCGTAGATACGGGATATCAGCTCCCCAAGCGTCATCGTAACAGCGTCCAGCCTGAACGAATCCAGCGCCCTGAGAAAATCAGAGCATCTCTCCCGGAAGAACATATCTCCGCAGTCCGGATACTCTCCGGCTTCGATCCTGAGTAGTACCGAATATATAGGACGCTCACGGTCAAGAGATTTTATGAATGCAGTCTCCCCTATGGTGAACATATACATCGGCGATGTCATTACTGCCATCATGGGAATATCCAGCAGCGGGTTATTTATTATCCTCAGAAGATCAGTCAGGACTGCGATCTCCCTTGAGCGCAGATATCCTCCGTCATCCCTGCCACGGGCAGGGATACCTCTTTTTTCCAGCTCCTGAGCATATATGCTCACGTACTTATTGCCACGGACGAGGATGCTGAAATCTGACGGACAACAAGGCCGTCTGCTCCCGTCCTTGGTTATGACCTCAGTGCCGTTTCTTATCATCTCAGCGATCTTGTCTGCGGTATACTCCGCCTCACTGTTCCTTGCAGCAGAAGTCTCCGCATCCTCCTCGGGATCGTCAAATACCAGTCCGATATGCGTCTTCACATCCTCCGTGCCGGAATACTCCTGCGCTCCGAAATACAGCATTTCATCCTCGTTATAGGCTATATCGCCGCATTCCGGGCTCATTATCTGCGAGAACACATAGTTTACAAAATCGATAACGCCCTCAGAGCTGCGGAAATTCCTGTTGAGTGATATAGCCTTGTTCTCGCAGGTACTCTCCTCGGTATACGGTTCGGAGCTGTTAAGGGTATTGATGAAATTCTTAGGGTTCGCCAGTCTGAAACGGTAAATGGACTGCTTAACATCGCCTACTAGGAAGACGTTATTGCCATACATCGGCTGTCCGTTCTCATCGTGCTTGTAGTTCTTCGATATGAGCTTGAATATCAGATCCTGCTTGTTATTTGAGTCCTGATACTCATCTATCATTATTATGTCATAGCTCTCCGCAGTCCGAAGAGCAGTTTCCGACTGTATCAGCCTGCCCTCGCTGTCGGTATCTGCAAGTAGCTCCAGCGCCAGCCGCTCGCCGTCGTCAAAGCTTATTGCGTTTTTCTCACATTTGCGCCGCCAGACAATCTCCTGATACTTTCTCAGCACCTGCGTCAGTATCTCCGTTACAGTTCCGGCTTCTCGGTAATCGCTCTCCACGGAAGCAGTGCTGTCGATGACTGCCGCCGGTATCTTTTTCAGCACATCCCTTCTTGCCTTGTAGATATCACGCAACGCCTTATTATGTGGAGTTTTAGCGGTAACACGCTCAAGCTGGGCAAATGAGGTCAGCCTGTCTGCCTCATCCTCATCGGGGAAGCGGCCTGAGCGAAGGATATCCCTCAACTCGCAGAGCTTGTCATAATCCTCCTCTGCCGTGGCAAAGGACTTCTGAGCCTGGGGATAGTTCTCCCTGTCCGGGAAAATGGCAGGCATAAGGTCGAGACAGTCTTCAGCTATACGGACGCCCTTTTCCACTCTTCTCATCAGAGAGCTGTGCAGAGCTTTATAGTATATTGAATCACGGAATGACTTATGATACTCCTCAACAGCCTTATCCAGCCATCTGTCACGCAGGGCAACTGACGAGAGGAATGAATCTGCCTTGCTGATAACTCCCATGAGCGCCCTGCTGTTCTTTATGCAGAAACGGTCATAGAGATAGGATATCTTGTCATATTCATTCTCGGTATAGTAATCGAAAAGCTCCTCCATAGCCTGTGACATCAGCACGCTGGTGTCGGTCTCGTCCAGCACTCCGAAGCCGGAGGTAATGCCCTGATCGGTTATATTGTCTCTCAGGAGCTCAAAGCAGAAGGAGTTGATAGTTGAGATCTTTGCGCTCTGGAGAAGTATCTGCTGCCGGAGAAGATGAGGATTTCCCGGATCATCAGTTATCATTGCACGCAGCTTGTTGTCGAGACGCTTTTTCAGCTCTGCTGCCGCATCGTTTGTAAAGGTAACGATTATCATCCGGTCGGCATGAACGCCGGACTGTGGATCGGCAATGAGCTTAACAAGTCTCTCTGTCAGGACGGCTGTCTTGCCGCTTCCGGCTGCCGCAGAGACTATAACAGAGGCATTTCTTGCATTTATCGCATCCTCCTGCTGTTTTGTCCATGCCATCAGTCCTTCCTCCTTTCCTTATCCTTTTTGCCAAGGATCTCCTCTGCCTCGACAAGCTTCTCCGTCTCCGGCAGTCTGTATCTTTCCATTCTTGAATTGCCGCATATATTCACGTAATCACAGAAATCGCAGGGCTTATCCTTTCCGGTTATCAGCGGAACCGCCTCTGCGTCTCCGGAAAGCAGCGACTCCGCCATTTCACGCAGCTCGCCGTACACGTAGTCTCTCAGCCTGCCCATACTCTCGCCGGATATACAGCCGGAGGAGCGGCGGTCGATATCTCCGGAGGAAGTGAGCTTGACAGGGATGAATCTGCCCTCAACACCCGTCTCCATGGCTTCCAGCACATCCAAATCCTCCAGCACAAGTCCGCTGGTCCTTAGTCCGGATTCTATCACCGGCTCATTCCTGCCCTCGATACGATGCGGCTCAAGCTTGACATCGCTGAGCTGTATAGGAGAATAGAGCACTCCTGCCGGACGGTATCCCTCGTAGATACCGCCGTTATCAGTGGCAGCAAAAAGGTACAGCAGCATCTGTAGATTGATGCCGCCGGCCAGTGTTTCCGGAGTTATTGTCTTGCGGCTGCTCTTGTAGTCAACGATTCGCAGGTACCTTCCGCCGTTGATATCACATACGTCCGCACGGTCGATGATGCCGCCGAAAAACAGTTCCTTGTCTCCGCCGAAGCGCAGCACCACCGGAGAGCTTTTTCTGAGATCAAGCTCGTATTTATCCGGTACGAATGAGGTGTTCATAAGAGCGTGCTGAGTATGGAGAATAACGTCTCCCAGGCGCTCTGTAAGCTTGTTGTACATCAGCTCAAATCTGGCATTCTTGCCGAATTCGCCTGCCAGCTTGTCTGTACGGTACTTATCAGCACACCGGCTTATAGCGCTCTTTATCTCATCATATGGCATTGTCACGAAGTCATTTTTGGAGTGCGAACCAAGTATGTTCCTGAAACATTCATGTATGAGCTCACCGGATATCCTTGCATCCAACTCCACCTTCTCACAGGTTTGCAGCCTCAGGCATTTGTTGCAGAAGTATTTGAAATGGCAGAGATCGTACTCCTCCAGATTAGACGGCGACAGCCTCAGAGGCTCGAAGCTTTTCAGCTTCTGCATTATCTCCGTATCCACATGAAAATCCTGTGTATATCCGGATCTGCTGAGGACATAAGCTGTCCTGCGGCGATATTCCGGCTCGCTCATAAGTATCTTTTTCAGGGAAGCCACCGACACGGAATTACTGTTCCGCTCCTGCATATAGTGGTAGAAGGCAGAATGCATAGTCACACCGTAATAATGGGGCGGTATCTGCTGCTCGGTGACGAGAACGCCCTTTCCGAACATGGAAAGTATCTGATCCACCGGCGGTGCAGGGTATTTTGCCTGACCTGAAAGGTCGGAAAGCGGATAGCTTATACAGAACCGCTCCGAAGCTGCTGAAAGAGATTTGTAGACGATCAGTCGCTCTGATGCGATCAGGTCGGAAAGCGGACGTGATATCTCAATGCCGCTCTTTGACAGCCTCAGCTTGTCATTTTCGGAGAAAAGACCGTGAACGCTGACATTGTTCGGGAAATCCCCGTCATTTGCGCCCATAACAAAGACAATCCTCGGGGAATTGAGCCTTGCAGTTCTTGCCGATGCAGCTATGACTGAATCCAGCGTCTGAGGCGGAACAGAATAGGTTATCCTGCTTATCATAGAGCGTATCATAGCCGAAAGCTCAGAGAAGCCGATCTCCCTTTCGCCGAGGGTATCGCTGATACTGTCAAGTATATCTATCAGGCAGCCCCAGAGCCTCTTCAGCTCTGAAGCCTCAAAGTCACGGTCATTCCGCACCAGCGCTCCCATAAGACGGCCTGTATTCTTCTCAGCACCGCAGTTTATGAGATACTCGTAAAGCAGCCGGCAGGCCTTCTCAGCAGTGAGCTTCCTGCCCAGCTTTTTACGGAGAGAAAGCACCGGAGCGATGAAGCCCTCCCTCATACTCTCCAGCATTTCAATGTCAGGATCCTCCGCTTCAAAGGGAGCTGCCCACATCTCTCCGTCTATCCCCCATTTGTAGCAGTAATTCTCCAGCAGGGATACATCTGTCAGGGAATAGTCAAGGATGCCGCTTTTCAGTATGCGGAATATATGCTCCGTCCTCAGCTTCTTAGCAGTGAGAAGATCAAGCAGCGAGGTGAAGAAAACCATTATTGCAGTATGGTTTACAGGCCGCTCTATACTGAGGAAATAAGGGATATCATAGCGCTCGAAGGCTGCCTTCAGCACCGCAGCATAGGCGGCAATGTCATTGGAGAGGACAGCCATATCGCTGAATCTGAGGGAGGGATCGGCACAGATCAGCCTTTTGATAGTGGCGCAGACGTACTCCGCCTCGCTGTACATATCTCTTGCCTCAAAGACCGTGATATGCTCTGCCACCGGAACATCCCCTGCTCCTTTTTTGAAGCTCCGCATAATATGCCCGCTCATATATTCAAGATCGGGATACCTGAATCTGTGGCTCCTGCCGCAGGAAGTAATCTTGTACTGCATATTGAGCTCCCGGCAGATATCAGCTATCCTGCGGAAGGTAGTGTTTACCGATTCAAAAAGAGTATACTCCCCGGCATCAACATCGTCAGTGCGGAGAGTTATTGTAACATTTTCAGCGGAGGATATCATATACCTCAACATTTCAAGCTGGTCGCCGGTAAAGCTCTCAAACTCATCCAGATATATCTCCTTGCCGCAGAAATACCTGTTGAAGTTGGCTATCTTAGCAGCCTCACGGATATTCTCAAGTGAATCCTTGAAGCCGTACTCACTCATAAGCTGCTCATACTCAAAATAGATACCTGCAACATCCAGGGTCTTGTCACGGAGCCTGTCCTCCTCAAGGAGAGCCTTTTCCGTGAGCAGCTCCGGCTGTATGCCCGAACGCTTCATATCGCTGATAAGTGTCAGCAGTTCCTCCGCAAATCCGCTCTGAGAGCTCTGGCGGCGGAAGAACCTGAGGCTTTCCGGTCTGTTCCTGACAGTATCTATTGCCTGATATATTAGGATCATCCTTGCCAGCTCGTCAGCATACTCCCCGTTCCTGTCGGGCTCTCCGTAGAGCTGGAAGAGCTGTCTTGCAAGTCCGGTAAAGCTCAGCGAATAAAGCTCATTGAATTTTTCCGGTCCGATGAAATCATAGAGGTTCTTGTCGAACTCGTAGGAATACTGCTCCGGCACAAGTATGACCTGCTGAGCGCCTTTGTCAGCCATAGCCTTTATCCTGCCGAACATCATAGTGGACTTGCCGCTGCCGGCCTGTCCGATAATAAACTCTATCATAATACCTGCCTGTCCGCATAAAATATGCATACCGATCATTGACCGGTATGCATATGATGCTTATCAATATCCGTTAAGGTGGTTATTCTTCATAATTGAAGGGAAGGGGTAGTACGCATAGTTCAGATTAACATTAGTTGAGACTCCGTTCACCTGTCCGCTGCCTGTATACTGCCAGAGGCTGTATGAACCTGAATACTGAGGCTTTTCAACATCGTGATTAGCTACCCAGACATCATATTTCTGGAAGATAGATGGCTGTAGCTTATTGCTGAGGAAGCTTGCATAGCTCTTTATGGCTATGTAGTAGCCCTTGCTTTCCATATAGGAGCAGAATGTATCAGCGATAGCGCTGATCTGCTCTGCGTTCATACCTGAGATACCGGGACATCCCATTTCTACGTATACCGGGTACTCAAACTTATAGCTCTTTATAGTATTATAGAACAGCTCTGCTTCCTTCTTGGCCTCTGAAGTATTTGTAGCGTAGCTGTACCAGTATACTCCGCAGTCGAGGCCGGACGCCTTTGCAGCTTTGATGTTCTTATCGAAGTACTTGTCCTTCTGATTCTCATACATACCGTATCCTGCACGTATGATCGCAAAGTCAACGCCTGAAGCCTTGACCTTTGCCCAGTCTATATCGCCCTGCCACTCAGATACGTCAATGCCCTTTGCAACACCGGTATTAGCCGGCTTGACACCTGTTGACTCAGTTACAGGCATAGACGATGGGAGCGGTGATGAAGAATTGACATAAGTATCAGGGGAAACGATGTAGGGATAATTCAGATAGCAATGATCCATATCTACATCAGTAGATATGCCCTTGACCTTGCCTGTCCACGAATACTGCCACATACCGTAGCTGCCGGTATACTGCTGCTTCAGCTTTGACTCTGTTATGCCAACGCTTGCGACCCATACATCATACTTCTCACGCACATTATCATATATCTTTGTCATAAGCAGATTTGAATAGCTGTAAAGACCTACATAATAGCCCTTTTCCTTGAGGGTCGAGCAGAAGGACTCTACCATGATAGAGATGATATGCGTAGGAAGTCCCATCTGGGAAGAATCCTCTATATCGAAGTATACAGGGTACTGGAGCTTATAGTTCTTGATAGCTTCATAGCAAGACTCAGCCTCATTCTGTGCGGCCTTCTTTGCTCTGTACCGTGTTCTCTGATCGTCGGTAGTGAGCTTTTTGTACTCCGGATCGTTCTCACATTCCGCAATAACGTCCTTATTGGAGGGAGTAGCGTAGCTGTACCAGTAAACGCCCACATCCATGCCTACGGCCTGAGCATTTTCGATGTTGTACTTGAAGGTAGTATCTATCTGATTAGGATACTTCTTTGCGTAGCCGTATCCTGCTCGTATGATAGCATAGTCAACTCCGCTTTCCTTTACAGCCTTCCAGTCGATCTTGCCCTGTGCATAGGAAACGTCAATGCCCTCCTTCTTCATGTATCTGCTTGGCGGCGGCGGTGGTGTTTCCTTTACAGTAACAAAGTCCTGATGAGCGTTGTAGATATCGAACACATTGAATGGTTCTTCAGCGGCCATATCCTGCTCATCAGTTGAAATAGCATCTGCTGTTGATATTGACGCTTTACTTTCCGCATTATTTGTGCTATCATATATATCAGAGACAGGATTCTCTGATATCTGACCGGCATTGGCGGTCAGCAGTGATGCAGTGGGAAATACTGCTGTTGCTAACACACAAGATAATACTGCGGAAAGCAGCCTTTTAGAACAAATCATTTCTCACATTCTCCTTTTAATATCCATTTTTTCTTCTTACCCATTATCCATCCTTCAGGGTGATTCTTCTTCATTAACCTTTGTGTAACCCTTTTGTAACGTAATTATATCATAAAACAAGTGACAATTCAAGAGGGTAATAAAAAAAACATGTGCAAAAAAATATATTTTGTGTATAATGTTAATTTCATTACCAACTTTTTGGCAATTATACATATAGTATTTCGTAGAAACAGGTGAAAAAATCTTGAAAGAATTTGTGATAAATAACAATGACAGTGGCCAGAGGATAGATAAATTTATCCAAAAAGCCATGCCGGATATGCCGAAGAGCATGATGTACAAGCTTATCCGGAAAAAGGATATCAAGTTGAACGGCAAGCGATGCGAGCTGTCAGCCCGGCTGAGCGAGGGCGATGTCGTAAGGGTCTACGTAAAGGATGAGCTGTCCGCTGTCCGTGAGCAGGATCTTAGCTTCATGGAGGCCTCGTCAGAGCTTGAAATAGTGTACGAGGACGAAAATATCCTTGTTGCGAACAAGCCTGCGGGAGTAGAAACTCATCCCTCCTACGGCGAAGTGAAGGATACTCTCATCGACAGGATAAAGAAGTATCTCTGTGAAAAAGGCGAATATGATCCCTCATCGGAAAGCTCATTTTCCCCTGCGGTATGCAGCCGCCTTGACAGGAATACTGCCGGGCTTGTAACTGCCGCAAAGAACGCAATGGCTCTCCGTGAGGTAAATTCCGCAATACGCAGCGGAGAGCTGCACAAGATATACCGGTGTATCTGCGTCTCGTCCCTGCCGAAGGAAAGTGATATCATAACCGCTTACCATAAAAAGGATACTGCCAGGAATACAGTCCGCATATCAGACTCCCCGGAGGAAGGATTCAAGGAGATACGCACCGGCTACAAGGTCCTGAAACAGAACAAGGGCCTCTTCCTTGTGGAAGTGACCCTTTTTACCGGACGTACTCACCAGATAAGAGCTCACCTTGCACATATCGGCTCCCCTCTTCTCGGTGACGGTAAATACGGTGATGTTGCCGTCAATAAGAGGTATGGAGTCTTTCAGCAGGCTCTCTGTGCTTACGCAGTAAGATTCTCTCTGCCAGAGGAGTCTCCTCTTAGCTATCTCAATACAAAGGAGATATGCTCCGGAACTCCCGGATTTGAAAAGAAATATTTCTCCGTCAGTTAGGCTGTCCGACTCTGTGACGAAGGTTATCCTCCTTGAGCTCTCTGCCCTCAGCGATCAGTGACCGCATTTTCTGTGCGTCGCCGCTCCTGAGGGCTTCGCTGTATTTACCCAGATTTTCTATGAGCAGATCAAGCTCGTATTGCAAATGCTGGCGGTTCTGCATGAACAGATCAGTCCACATATTCTCATTCATGGTAGCGATCCTGGTCATATCCTGGAAGCTGCCGCCGCTGAATCCACATTCAAGTCCGAGCTCAGGGCTCTTTACATATGCACTGGAAACGATATGTGCAAGCTGCGAGGTATATGCGATCATCTTATCGTGATTCTCAGGAGAAGTCTCCACTATCTTTCCAGCACCTATCTCCTGTGCCAGCTTTTTCAGGGCCTCAGTATCCTCCGGCAGGCTGTCCTCAAAGGATGCAACAATGAAGTTTGCGTTCTGAAACAGTTCGCCTGTACTGTTGTAATAGCCGCCAAACTCCTTGCCGGCCATTGGGTGTATACCCAGATATCTCAGGCCATTCTGCTCAGCGATCTCCTTCATACGGTAGGAGAACTCGCCCTTGATACCGCAGACATCGGTAATCAGGGTGCCTTTTGTGATACTGCCGGCATTTTCCCGGAGAAATCTCTCCGCAGCCTCAGGGAAAAGGGCGATTATAATAAGGTCATAGCCTTCAGGATTTCCGTCGTATGCGTTGTCTATAGCAACATCACGCATTGCTGCCATTTCAATATCGTGGTTGCGGTCGCAGCCTGTAACGGTATGGTAGGTATATTTTTTCATGGCCTTGCACATTGATCCGCCGATAAGTCCAAGTCCAACAACGAGTATTTTCATATGTCATTCCTCCGGTTAAGTTGTTTATTATATTATAACGCTTTAAATGGCAAAAGTCAAGTGCTTTTGTATTTTTAACACCTTCCTACTCTTCCGCATACAATATTCTGAGAGAACACTCTCATTTCATCGAAAGGATGGTCAGTATGCCTAAGGTCTTTTTAAGCCCCTCTACCCAGGAATGGAATCAATACGCCACAAGCGGAAATGAGGAGATGTACATGAACCTCCTCGCCGACCGGATCGAGCCATATCTACGCTCATGCGGGATAGAGTATGTCAGAAATGATCCGGACAGAAATGTGAACGGCGCAATCCAGGATTCAAACGCCGGCAAATATGACGTACATCTTGCACTTCACTCAAACGCCGCTCCGGAAAATCTTGCAGGCAGGCTCCGTGGCGTGGATATATATTTCGCACCTAAAAGTGCTCTCAGCGAAAAGCTGGCGAATATCATCGCAAACAATATGAAAATGGTCTATCCGATACCGGATAAGGTACGTGCCCTCCCCACCTATACCCTTGGAGAAGTCCTGCGCACAAAGGCAGTTGCGGTATTATGTGAACTGGGATATCACGACAACTATGCAGACGAAGCCTGGCTGAAGAACAATCTCGATCAGATCGCAACAGTAATTGTGCGGTCGCTCTGCGATTACTTCGGGATACCATTTGTGCCTGCCGGCCCGGTAGTCACCGGAATGGTTATGACAGACGGAAGCAATCTCAATATCCGCAGCTATCCCTCCACATCAGCCGCCATTATCGGCTCCATACCAAACGGAGCATCTGTAACTATAAACGGAAACATCAACGGCTGGTACGTTATCAACTATCAGGGAACTATCGGATATTGCAGCAGCGATTATATCATATATTAAAAGAGCCTGCGTTCTCAGCTTGTCCGCCAGAATGACTGATAGATATACACAAAATAAGGGTGTGATAATAGAATTATCACACCCTTTAACGGTCATTTATCCTTTTTCTGAGTTGGCTTCTTCTTTTTCTTCTTGTCCATTTTCGGAACAGCATATATGGGCTTCAGCGGCTTTGCCTTGCTCTTGAAGAGCACCCATGAGTATATGCAGATCAGGATGTAGATAACGCAAAGTATCGTTGCTATCATCCATGCGTTCTTGAACCACTTTGACTTATGGAAGCGCTTTGCAGCCTCGATATTGTACTTTGACTTGGAGCGGTTAACGTCCGATACAGCCACCAGCTCTACCTTGCCCAGCTCTTCGCCGGAATACTCCAGTGTTACCTCGCCCAGAAGGTCGCCCTTCTTTACCGGAGCACGGAGAGAACTGTCATACCAGGTTATCTTATCCTTCTTTATAAGAGAAGTGTCTATCTCGTCATACCAGAGAAGTGAGAACTCCTCCTTAGGACGGGCAAGCACATAATCATTTCCCTCGGCAAGTGATACAGGAAGCTCTCCCACCTCGGCAGTATCCGCAAGTATAACCTGATAGGAGAAGTGATTAAAGCCCCAGTCGAAAAGTGCAGCAGCATCCTCGATATGATAAAAGGTCATGTTGCCTTCAGAGTCATTGAATGGAGCCTTGAGAAGAACTGCAAGGTAATTGTTTCCGTCCTTGCTGGCAAGAGCAACGATATTTCTTCCGGCTGCCACGAGATTTGCAGTCTTTATTCCCTTAGCACCCATATAATACAGGGTACTGTCAGGATCCATCATAACATTGCTGTGCTTCCATACCCACTCGTCAATGTGCTTATGGCGCTCGGGATTCGGAACTACAGGAGTATAATTATAAGTAGTAGCTATTGTCTCGAAAAGCGGAACGCTAAGCGCATACCTTGTGAGAGCTGCCATATCACGGGCTGTGGTATACTGATTCTCGTCATACATTCCGGTAGGATTAGTGAAGTGAGTTGAATTCATCCCCAGCTCGGCTGCCTTGTTGTTCATCTTATCAACGAAAGCGGAAACACTGTCGCCGCCTACATGATAGGCCAGAGTCTGTGAAGCCTCCACTGAGGATGTGAGCATCATACAGTAGAGCAGATCATTGATAGTGAGAACATCTCCGTCGCAGAGATCACAATCAGGAAGATCATCGCTGTATTCATTTTCACTTATTTCATTGTACACCGGAGTATAAACCTCGGGATCGAGAGTGAGCTCCTTGTTGAGATCAGGACATTCCTCCAGTACAATGACAGCAGTCATTATATTTACCAGCGGACCCGGCATCTGCTTTGTATCGGGATTCTTTTCGTGGAGGACGATATCTGCATCAAGATTCACCAGGATCGCAGATTCACTTTTGAGCTGAGTGCTCAGCGGGAAATTAACGGCCTTTGCTTCTGGTATATATACAAACGGCAGCAGGAGTATTATAGCTGCTATCATTGAGAAAAATCTTTTCATAAGCGCTCCTTTATCAATTGCGGTATCTCCGCATAATCATACATTAAATATTATATCACATTCTTTTGCTTTTTTAAAGCCCTTTTTCAAATTTTTTCAAGAAATTTTCTCCATTATCATATATTGTTGCATTTAGGCCAGCAGTGTGGTATAATGAATGAAGAGCATTCATTATACCTTATCCGAATGCCCTTGCAGATACGCAGATCTCAGATCTGCTCCCTGCATATCGGGCAATTATATCACAACGCTTCGCTTTTGTGGTATAATATATTCATAATATATACATTATTGTTACGGAGGAACTATAATTGATCTACGTTACAGGAGACACACACGGAGATATAAGCAGATTCAAAGAACCCGGAATGAAAAAGCTCCGCAGCGGCGATACCCTCATCATCTGCGGCGATTTCGGGTTCTTCTGGGACGGCTCACGTAAAGAGCAGTCCATTATAAAAAAACTTGCCTCGTAGGACTACACTATCGCCTTTGTTGACGGCTGTCACGAGAATTTCGATATCCTCGAAAAATACCCCGTTACCGAGTGGAACGGAGGAAAAGCCCGTATCATCGCCGGCAATATCGTTCACCTCATGCGTGGACAGGTCTATACAATCGAGGGCAAGAAGATATTCACCTTCGGCGGCGGCCACAGTCAGGATTTTGAGTTCCGCCATGACAGCGAATGGTGGGAGCGTGAGCAGCCTTCCCATGACGAGATACGTGAAGGTCTTGCCAACCTGGAAGCAAACAACAATACTGTTGACTATATCATCACCCACGAACCCCCTGCCTCATTGAAGGACTGCCTGAACGTTGACGTTCTTCAACGCCTTGAGGTACACGCTTTCTTCGAGGATATAATCAAGACCTGTACATATAAGAAATGGTTCTTTGGAAAATGCCATATCGATAAGCACATCCCCATAAAATTCTTTGCGGTATTCGGAAATGTTACGCCGCTTAAATAAAATACAGCAATAAGTTACGGAAGCAGATACATCAACAGAGGTGATACTATGACTCAGTACGGAACTAAGGTAAATATCGGACAAACAGAAATAAACATCCTTACAGAAGGAAACGGCAATGCAACAATAGTTTTCATGGCAGGCTCTGGAATCGGCTGCCCTGCCCTTGAATACAAGCCCCTGTACCGCAGGATATCAGACAGATACAGGATCGCTGTTATTGAAAAGGCAGGCTACGGTCTGAGCGGTCCTGCCCGCACACCACGAACAGTGGAAAATCTGGTAGAGGAAAGTAGAACAGCACTGAAGACTCTCGGCATAGAACCGCCATACATTCTCGCTCCCCATTCCTATTCAGGTTTTGAGGCAATATGGTGGGCAAACACCTATCCTCAGGAGGTAAAAGCCATCCTCAGCATCGATATGGGACTGCCAAACATGATGAGCGCCCAGGCAAAGGAGATACCAGACCAAAAGAAAAAAGCAATGGTCGATCAGACAAGAAAGCTCATGAAGAGGATTGCAAAACGTGGACTCCTTGCAAAGCTTCTTAGGAATAAAACTGTGAACGCCTCCGGTCTCCTTACAGGCAGCGAGCTGACTGATGAGGAAAAGCTGACCTATGAGGAGGTCTATTACAAAAACGCTGCAAGTGAAGCAGTTTTTGAAGAATCCGTCCTTGCTGCGGAAAACGCCGAAAAGGCCGGAAACACCGGCTACCCTTCCTGCCCTGTCTGCTTTATCGTTAGCAATATGAAAGTACCTGTGAAGGCTCTGACCTGGCAGCAAGCAGCAAAAGATTATGCCGGAAATTGTAAGGATCAGGAGATACACCTCCTCAACGAAGACCATATGATGTACACTAAAATACCTGATAAAATGATAAGCATTTTCACAGATTTTCTTAGCAGACACAATATATAGTAATAAAAGGCAGCTCCGTAAGCGTGATGCCTATATAGCTGTATATGTTGATTACTCGGAGAAAACCTTTCTGAGGAAAGGTTCTTCCCCAAACCCCTTTCCAAAGACTTTTAATCTTAATTTTCCCCAGATAGGGCGCACGCAAGTAAAAAAGCCCATGTAATAATACATGGGTGCGCCCTATCTGGGGAAAATTTAAAACTGAAAGTTTTAGGAAGGGAGTTTGAGGGTGACTCCCCGCAGTGCGGGGAGATGTCACGCAGTGACAGAGGAGACCGCCTCCGTCAGAGGAACCCTTTTTCAAAAGGGTTTCCCTCAATATCTAACGTATACAGCTATATAAACATCACGCTTACTGAGCTGCTTTTTCCGCATAATCAGACATATTTCGTCATAGACTATATCATCAACAGAATCGAGGTATAGCTATGAAAAAAATCAAATGGACAGATCTTATAATATTCATCGTCACCGCAGAGCTTGTGGGAACGCTGTCAGCGCTACTCTCCGGACAGTACAGGGACATTTTCAGCGAGCTGAACAAGCCTCCGCTGTCGCCTCCGGCAATATTATTTCCTATAGTATGGGCAATTCTCTACGCACTCATGGGAATAGGAGCATATCTTGTATACGTCTCTGAGGACAGCGGCGTCAGGACATTCTCGCTGCGTGTTTATATATTGCAGCTTGCAGTCAATTTCTCCTGGAGCATAATCTTCTTCCGTTTTGAGCTTCTCGGACTTGCGGCAGTTGTTGCTGTTATCCTTGCGGTTCTGGTAGCAGTCATGGTTCGGGCATTTTACCTTACACGGCCGCTGGCAGCATATATCAACCTGCCATATCTTGCATGGAGCATTTTCGCTTCATACCTTGCAATTGGCAATGCAGTCCTGAATTGATTGGCAATTTTTTTACCATATATTTTGCATTGATTTAACGAATATCCTCTGCTATAATAGAATTATCCCAAGAGGGATAATCCACACAGGAGGTAAAGACTATGTGCTGCAATAACATATGGAAGCTTCTCTGCAAGCTCTTCGGCTTAGGCTGCTGATATGAGAAACTCCCCCGGTGCTTACGGGGGAGTTTTTTCTATTCAATTCTCATTATACGGAATATCCTTAGCCTCTCTTATATCCTCAGGCTCAGGATGAACATCATTATCCTGTGATAAAGGACGCTTACTGCGTATCACCCTTAACTCCAGGGGATGAAATTCAGGATAGCCGTGCTGAGCACTTACATATCGTTTCTTTTTCTCATGGAGATATGCAATATAACCATTAAAGGCAAATAACGCCCATACAGGAATGATCGCAAAGGCTGCTTTTTCATTTATAAGCAACAGCAGCATAAGCGACGCAATAGCCGGACATATAAGACTTTTACGCCATATCACAAGTATTACAGCTAAGATCAGGTATATGCCCGCTATTATAAAAATCTTGTTTACAAACATTTCTGTGATCTCGATAATCAGATATACGAAATTACAAAAAAGGAAAAAAACGCGATATAACTGCATTTTCTTATTATATTCAAGACAAACAGTTCTGACAGTCTCATATTCATTTACAGCCTGCTTGAATTCCCAGGCCTTTTCCTCATCACATTCGATCACAAACTGATGATAAGCTTCTTCCGGAAGAGTCATACTTATTCACCTTCTTAATTCGCATCAAGCATGAGAGGTCCTGCTGCTATTATTTTTCGCAGCTGTGAATTACTTTGACCGGACATGCCTCCATGCACACGCCGCAGCCGGTACACTTCTCGTAATCGATAGCGGCATGGAAATTCTCGACCTTTATTGCCTCGTTAGGACACTTCTTCTCGCATATCTTACAGCCGATACAGCCGTTCTTACAGTTGAGCTTTGTCACCTTTCCGTTATCCGCAGATGAACAGAGCACATCGATATGCTTAGCAAGAGGCTTTATCTCTATGAGCTGATTAGGACAGACTGCCGCACACTGTCCGCAGGCGCCGCAGAGTGCAGGAGTGACCTTTGCAACTCCGTTTTCAATGCGAATTGCCGAATGTTCGCAGACATTCATACAGTCTCCAAGTCCGATACAGCCATATTTGCACGTTCCGGTTCCGCCGTAGAATCTCTTGACGGCTTTGCAGGACTGAACTCCGTCAAAAACAAAAGCTGACTGAGTTGCGTTGCAGTCGCCGTTACAGTGAACAACAGCGACCATAGGAACAACATCTGCTGCAGCAGTTCCGAGGATAGCTGCGATCTTTCCGGCAGCGTCTGCTCCTCCGGGACGGCAGAGGTTAGTGGGAGCACCCTTCTGTATTATTGCTGCCGCATAGTCGGCACAGCCTGCATATCCGCAGGCACCGCAGTTTGCCTGCGGGAGAGCCTCCCCTATTTTTTCTATACGCTCATCCACCTCAACGTGGAAGACCTTTGCGGCTACTGTCAGAAGAATACCGGCCATCATTCCGCAAAGTCCTACGATCAGCGCAGGTATAACATATGTCATTATCACTGCACCTCCTTAATTGAACAGTCCCGAAAAGCCCATGAAGCTTACGGAAACTATAGAGGCTGCAATGAGAGTTGCAGGCACGCCCTTGAAAGTCTCTGGAATGTCAGCGTACTCCATTTTCTTTCTTACGCCGGAGAATATCACCAGTGAGAGCATAAATCCAAGTCCGCCGCCGAGAGCGTTGACTATGGATTGAACAAAGCTGTAGCCATTGTCGATATTGAGAACAGTTACACCGAGAACGGCGCAGTTTGTAGTGATAAGGGGCAGGTACACACCAAGGGAGCTGTATAGCGAGGGTATGCACTTTTTCAGCATAGTCTCAACGAGCTGTACAAACAGGGCGATGACCATGATGAATACAACCGTATCCAGATATTCCAGCTCATTCGGCACAAGTATACCGTGGTGTATGGGATATGTTACCAATGTGGCGCATATCATAACGAATGTTACCGCAAGTCCCATTCCTGTGGCACTGTCAAGCTTTTTTGAAACGCCGAGGAAGGGGCATATTCCCATGAATTTTGAAAGCACGAAGTTGTCTGTCAGCATTGCTGCCAGAAGTATTATCATCAGACTTTTCACTGACAGTCACCTGCCTTTCCGCAAGTCTCAGCATGGGGACATCCGCTGCACCCAAGTTCCTGAGGAGGCTTTTTGTTAGAGAGCTTGTTTACAGCTGCGATTATCACGCCCAGGGTGAAAAATCCGCCGGCAGGCATGATGAAGAGCAGCATAGGATTGTCGTGGATGACTGGGATATCCATTCCCATCCACTGACCTGCTCCGATGATCTCACGTATCGAACCCATGAGGAAGAGAGCAAGTGTAAATCCGATACCCATTCCTATGGCATCACAGGCTGAGGAGACTACTCCGTTCTTGCTTGCGAACATCTCAGCTCTTCCGAAGATAATACAGTTTACAGTTATGAGAGTGAGATAGATGCCAAGGCTGTCATAGAGGTCAGGCACGAAGCCCTCCAGCAGGAAGCCGATAAGGGTAACGAAGCTTGCTATGATAACTATGAATGAAGGGATACGCACCTTGTCCGGGATAACCTTTCTCAGTGCAGAAATAACTATATTTGAGCCCAGCAGTACGAATGTGGTCGCAAGACCCATACCGATACCGTTTTTAGCCTGAGTAGTAACTGCAAGGGTAGGACACATTCCCAGCAGCATTACCAGAGTGGGGTTCTCTTTGATTATGCCCTTTGTGATCTCGTGTCCGAGAGACATTTTCTTATCTGCCACTGAGTATCGCCTCCTTGTTCTCGTTATATACATCCATTGCAGCAGCAACGGCCTTTCTCATTCCCTTTGAGGAGAATGTAGCTCCGCTTATAGCGTCA
>JAAYBK010000092.1 GCA_012718885.1 Ruminococcus sp.
ACAACTACCTCAAGAGCGTTCTCGGAGTTGAGCCTTCAAAGCTTCTCCGTCTTCCCTACCTCGATCAGGGCGGTTCTGTTAAGTCTACACTTACAGACTACGGTCTTGTAACCTGTGCTATCGACACAGAGGACTACAAGGATCAGACAACAACTGACCAGATAGTTCAGAAGATCAAGAGCGCTATGGCAAACGGTTCCGGTAACGGTGCGGTTGTTCTCTGCCACGAGACATACTCAAAGACAGCAGCAGCTATCGAGCAGCTCGCTCCTTATATCAAGGCTCAGGGCTGGCAGATAGTTACTATCTCTGAGATGTATGCTGCAAAGGGTAAGTCCATTCCTTACGGTCAGATAATACAAAGAGTTAACTGATCAAGGGCGGACAATTAAACAAAGGTTTCTCCAAATTTTAATATCCCCTGAAGGGCGGTCGGCATTTTGTCGGCTGCCTTTTCATTTTTGTTCAAACTGTTCAAAAATTGTGGTTTGAACAAACTGTGAACGTGCTTCTGATTGTGCGAAACTGCCAAAGTTAGCCGTTTTGTCTTTACAATTAATAGAAAATATATTATAATATGAATGAGAGAATTTAATCTGATGATCATAAAACGACAATTTTTGGTGAGGTGAGAGTTGTGATCAAACATCTATCAGGGGATTATGAAACAGTTGAGTATGATGAGAAAAAATACGTCATGCTCTATGACAATGTTGAAAATGAGGCGTATCCTGTTCACTGGCACAGAGCTGTTGAACTGCTTATGCCTATCAGAAATTCTTATACCGTCAATGTCAGCGGTACTGATTACGTTTTTCAGGAAAATGAGGTACTTATCGTCCCAACAGGTGAACTGCACAGTATGCCGGCTATTCCGGGAAGAAGACTGATTTTCCAGTGCGATAACCGCATTCTCGGAGAAGTGCCTGCTCTGGATCCGATAATGAGAGCACTTTCTGCTCCGGTGCTTATCACTCCGGAGATGGACAAGGAGCTGCACGTTATCGCAAAGAAGAATATGCTGGACATTTTTGCACTGTATAATTCCACTTCAGAGCTTTCTGATGTTAAGATCTATGTAAAGCTCATTGAGATATTCACGGCGCTTCGTGAGTATCAGCTTAAACAGAATCAGATAGCTATGGACGTGGACGACGATAAGATCGATGAGTACAGCGAAAAATTTGGCACTGTGCTGAAGTATATCGACAATAATTATATGTACGATATTTCTTTGGATCAGCTGGCAGATGTTGCCGGCTACAGTAAATATCATTTTTCAAGGATATTCAAGCAGTATAATTCAATGTCGTACCTCCAGTACATAAACGCACGCCGTACTAAGGCTGCTGAGCTGCTGCTTATGGAGCCTGATATCCCTATTACAGAGGTTGCAATGCGTTCCGGCTTCAAGAGCCTGACTACTTTCAACCGTATCTTCAAGGAGATAAAGCACTGTACGCCAACGGATTTCAAAAAGCTGTATTCCGTTGCCGAAAAACGTTACGGACTATAATAAAAGCTCCGAAGCTTTAAGGCTTCGGAGCTTTTTTCGATATTGACCTTGAGTGATATTTAGTTGTTTGTTTGCTCATCCTTGTGTTCTGAGATAATTTTATTAACGACAGTGTAAATATCTTCATTTTCTGTGACACATCTATACCATATTTCTTTGCCGCTTTCATTTTTAAAGGATAAGAAGTTGTTGGAATAAATTGTATATACGCATCCCATATTGCCGTCGTAGATACTATTGTACAGGATCACATACTTTGTAGCATCGACCATCATTTCATCCTCAGGAGAAGTTGATTCTTCCCATACAAGGAAAGAGAAATAAAGGTCAATATCACTTGTTACTTCATCGGATATTGCTACGCCATAGTCAGTGTTTTCAGCAATGTATTCATTGATATTATTCTGTGAAAGCTTTCCAAAAGGTTCGATCACCGAGGATATATCATACTTGTAAATAACACCTTCGCCCAGCACCTCAACTATCTTGTCTCTGAATGTCTGATAATCGATCACGTATTTATAGTCGGTATATTGTGCGGAAGAAGCCTTTGCAGGAGCGTTTGTATCGTCCCATGTGAAAGGAATATATTTATATTCAAGCGTATTGTTGTCATTGACAGTGATAGTCACCTTGCATTTGTTGTCGATATAAACGAAGTAAATAGATTCATACGGGACTGATGTCGGGAACTCACTATTGTCAGGCCGCTTATATTCAGCATGGTCGAACAGTTCAGCAAGCTCTCTTCTTTCATCCTCAGTAATTGCTCTGTCTCCGTGGTGGACAGGTATAACACATGACCTGTTATCAAGTGAATAATCAGAAATATCTGCCATATCGATCTCAGTTGGATATTCACCTGTATAGGCTATATCAGCTTCTCTTGTAAAGTCAAATGTGGAATACTCAAAGTTATAGAACGTTCC
>JAAYBK010000093.1 GCA_012718885.1 Ruminococcus sp.
CCTTTTTCAAAAGGGTTTCCCTCAATACCTAACGTACAACTTCAATATAAGTGCTTCCCTCATGGCAGAGCCTTTTACTTATTCACCATATCAAAAAAGCTGATTTATATCCAGTAAGCTCCGGTCTGTAACGGAGCTTTTCCATTTTCTTCTTTCACTGAACTTTCATAAATCTCACAATTTGCTTGTTGTTTTTTTGTCAGATGTATGTTATAATCATTTCATGTAAAGGAGTTGATAACTTCAATGAATGAAGGAAAGAACAATAAGAACAACCGTGGACTGATCGCTTTCGTACTGACAGCGTTGGTGCTGATACTTCTGTACAACGCCTTCATAATACCTGCTGTCAAAAAGGCGAAGATCAAGGATACCAATTACAGCTTCTTCCTTAAACAGGTAGATGCCGGAACAGTCGAAAAAGTCCAGATCAAAGAGGATTCCATACTTTTCAAGGTAAAGGGCGCCGACGGCTCCGAGCAGCTCTATTCCACAATAAAGATAGAAGACCCTGACCTTGTGGACAGACTCTACAAGAGCGAAAAGGATATCGATTTCACCGGAAGCATAGAAGAAGAAAATCCAATAGCAACATTTATTATCTCCTGGGTGCTGCCACTTGTGTTCATGATAGTGCTCTGGCTGGTGCTTATGAAGATACTCAGCAAGCGTATGGGCGGCCTGGGAAATGCAATGTCCTTCGGCAAGAGCAATGCCAAGATATACGTAAAGGCTCAGACCGGAAAGACCTTCGCTGACGTTGCAGGACAGGATGAAGCCAAGGAAGCACTGGAAGAGATAGTGGACTTTCTCCATAATCCCCAGAAATACGCTGATATCGGCGCAGACCTTCCCAAGGGAGCTCTCCTCGTAGGCCCTCCCGGTACAGGTAAGACCCTGCTGGCAAAGGCTGTTGCAGGTGAGGCAAATGTCCCCTTCTTCTCCATTTCCGGTTCGGAATTCGTGGAGATGTTCGTGGGAATGGGTGCCGCAAAGGTTCGTGACCTCTTCCAGCAGGCCAATCAGAAGGCTCCGTGTATAGTTTTCATCGACGAGATCGATACCATAGGCAAAAAGCGTGACGGCCAGTTCAGCGGAAATGACGAGCGTGAACAGACCCTCAACCAGCTCCTCACGGAAATGGACGGCTTCGACGGCAAAAAGGGTGTCGTTATCCTTGCCGCCACTAACCGTCCGGAGTCCCTTGACCCGGCCCTCCTCCGTCCAGGAAGATTCGACAGGCGCATCCCCGCTGAGCTTCCGGACCTTGCAGGCCGTGAAGCGATACTGCGTGTACACTCTCACAAGATCAGGACTGAACCGGATGTGGACTACAATTCAATAGCAAGAGCTACTGCCGGCGCCTCCGGAGCTGAACTCGCAAACATCATAAACGAAGCCGCTCTCCGTGCCGTAAGGAATGGCCGGAACCTTGTGAACCAGTCCGATCTTGAGGAAAGCGTAGAAGTAGTAATCGCAGGATATCAGCGAAAGAACGCCGTTATCTCCCAGCAGGAAAAGGAGATCATCGCCTACCATGAGATTGGCCATGCACTTGTTGCTGCAATGCAGGAGGATTCAGCACCGGTACATAAGATCACAATAATCCCCCGTACCTCAGGCGCTCTCGGATACACCATGCAGGTGGACGAGGAGGAGAAATTCCTCCTGACCAGGGAAGAAGCCCTTGCAAAGATTTCCACCCTCACCGGTGGACGTTCCGCAGAGGAACTGGTGTTCAATACCTGCACCAGCGGTGCCTCAAACGATATCGAAAAGGCAACGAAGCTGGCAAGGGCTATGGTCACACGCTACGGCATGAGCTCCAAATTCGATATGATAGCTCTTGAGACCGTAAACAACCAGTATCTGGGCGGAGATACCTCTCTTGCCTGCTCTTCCGAGACCGCTGCTCAGATCGATGAGGAGGTCAACAGCATCATCCGCAGCGCACATAATAAGGCAATGCAGATATTGACTGACAATATCGGAAAGCTCCATGAGCTGGCACATTTCCTTCTTGAAAAGGAGACCATAACCGGCGAGGAATTCATGGCCATACTAAAAAAAGAACAGCAGCCTGCTGTATAAAAACAAGGGTGTGATAAATCAGATTTATCACACCCTTTGATTATTTATCAGAAGTACAAAATGTCCTTTCTTCTCAATATACAGGCAGCTCAAACACTACCTTTATAAGGTACCGCTGCACAGCAAGAGCGTCATTGGGAGTTATGCCTGAGCCCGGCTCAAAACAGTCTGCATTCTTCTTTCCGGCAGATGTAAGAG
>JAAYBK010000094.1 GCA_012718885.1 Ruminococcus sp.
CCCATACAGCTATTATTTCCCGTGAACTGAAAAAGCCGGCAGTAGTCGGCGTAGGCAATGCCTGCGACCATTTGCGTGACGGCGACTATGTACGCCTGAACGGCATTGACGGTACTGTTCAGCTTATCCGGCGCCGCAGCAGCGCCTGAAGGAGGTAACTATGGAGCTCAGAGCTGTTATTTTCGATCCGAAGGATAAAAGATCCGTCCGCAGCTTCCTGCGATTTCCCGGATCGCTGTATCCGAAAAATGAACTCATGCAGGATATCAGCACCGAAAAAGCTATCCTCAGCGGCCTGCATATCCTCAGCCATTACTTTTCAGTGTACCCGTTTCTCGCCTTCGACAAGGATGACAATGTTGCTGCACGCTGCATACTCACAGTTTACCATGACAGAACCTGTGCATACATCGGATTCTTTGAGTGTATCGACAGTGCTGATGCAGCACGCTGTATTTTCAGTGCGGCAGAAGCTCAGGCCCGCAGTCTGGGATGTGATTCAGTCATCGGGCCTGTTGACGCTTCATTCTGGATCAGATACCGCCTTAAAACAGGCTGCTTTGACAAACAGCCATATACAGGCGAGCCATATAATCTGCCGTACTACGAAAAGCTCTTCCTGGACAACGGCTTCAGCGTCAGCGGAGAATATGTCTCAAACCGATACGGTACCGTTCCGCAAAGCTTCATAAATCAGAAGAATAGCCGCCGGCTCCAGCACTTCACAGAAAACGGCTGCTCAATATGCTGCCTCGAAAAGGATTCATTCGACAGGAGCCTTAGGGATATCTACCGTATGCTAATAAAGCTGTACAGCGATTTTCAGACATTCTCCCCAATCACCGAGGATGAATTCTGCACAATGTATTCTGCCATGAGATATGCTGCGGATTACCGTATGGTGAAGATCGCCTACCGGGACGGAAAACCAGTGGGGTTCTTTGTCACTCTCCCCAACTACGGCAATGCCTCCTGCGGCAGGCTGACGCTGTCCAAGATCATGCATATCCGCAGGGTAAAAAAATCTCCGCATGACTATATCCTCCTGTATCTCGGCGCTGAACCTGATCACCCCGGTCTCGGAAAGGCGCTGTCCGAATGTGTCCTCAGGGACATCTGCGAAAGGCAGGCTGTTTCTGTCGGAGCGCTTATCCGTAAAGGCAAGGTCACCGGCAGCTATTTCAGTCAGCTCATAGAACGGCAGTATACATATGCCCTTTACGAAAAGGCTTTCTCGTAAGCATAACTTTCTCACCTTCCTGACATTATCAGCACCTTCCCAGTTGACAGATTGACATCCTCCGGAAAAAATAGTATAATTTTAAGGTATGGGTATCATAAAAGCACTATAAGCACTAAAATTGGAGGATGAATATGAGAATACTTGCATTTCCCTACGCCTATGGCTCAGCAGGGATATACTGCGATTTTAAAAATGAGATAAACAAACACTGCGATTTTCAGGCTTTCGATTATCCCGCACACGGTTCAAGGCTGGGCGACGCTCCGGTATACACTATAAAGGAACTGGCAGAGGATGCCTACGATCAGATAAAGGGAATGATATCAGAGCCGTACTGTCTGCTCGGCTACAGCATGGGCGGAGTCGTTGCTTTTGAACTGTACGAAAAACTGAAAAAAGAATATAAGCCGCTTCCAAAATATATCTTTATTCTCGGATCATGTGAGCCGAGTCATAAGTACAAAAAAGGTGATTATGAAAATTATGACCTTGAAGGGGTAAAAAATATTCTCAGGGACAGAAACGGCACCAGCGAGGAGATACTTGCCGAGGATGAGCTCATCGAACTGCTCGCCCCTTCAATAAAGGCAGATTCAATTGCCCTCAGGGACTATTCATGCAGCTCCGATACCACAGTACCTGCGGACTGCGGAGTCACCGTCATCAGAGGCAGCCGTGAAAAGAATACTGAACACTGCCGTGAAGAATGGGAGAGATATCTCCACAGGGATATCGATTACAGAGTAGTCGAAGGCGACCACTTCTTCCTCTTCAAAGAGGGCGAAAAAATGACCTCAGAGATAAGCAATATCATATCCACCGCACTTGACAATATAGGGTAATAATATGACAAACCGCCTCTACATAATGGATGTGAGCATCCTTGACGATGATGAGCTGTTCCGCATAAGCTATGAAAAAATGCCCGAACGCCGCAAAAATAAGATCGACAGATTCCGCTTCGCAAAGGACAAGAAGCTGTCTCTCGGCGCAGGCATACTCCTGCGTAAAGCACTTATGTGCGAAGGCATCTCCGAGGAAGTTTTCACTTTCAATAAAAATGAAAAACCATTTATCCCCGGACGTAATGACATCTTCTTCAACCTTTCCCACTCAGGTACAATGGCTGTATGTGCAGTCTCAGACCGCTGCGTGGGAGTTGATATCGAGATCGAACAGCATTTTGAGGACAGCTTCATCCGCAGTATTTTCCTTCCTCACGAAGCGGAATATATCATATCACAGGATGAGCAGAGCAACAAGACCGCCACTGTAATGTGGACAGTCAAGGAAAGTATTATGAAATTCTTCGGCACCGGTCTCTCCCTTGAACCAAATAAGATATCACTCGATATGAATGGGCATATAAGTGCAGCCTGCCAGGGCTTTGACGCTTCTCCACTGCATTTCACTCAATACACCGTTCCCGGATATGCACTTACAGTCTGCTCGGAATATGAGCACTTCACTGATGACCTTATCCGGATAAGCGCCAATGATCTGATATAAAGCAAACAATTCTGCCATGATTTTTACATAAGAGAATATGTTAGGTATTGAGGGAAACCCTTTTGAAAAAGG
>JAAYBK010000005.1 GCA_012718885.1 Ruminococcus sp.
GACCTGGATAAGATAAAAACTGCAACAGAAGAATGCTTCAAGACCTACGGCGATAAGGATTTCAATACCCATCTTGAGGAATCTATCGATCCTGAACTCTACAACAGGATATCCTCTCTCGTCGTTGATAAGTCAAACGGACATACACTCTTCACTACGATCACGGACCATAATATCATATCGATACCGCCGGATGATGCTGAGCAGATCTACTACCTGGGCGGAAGCTTCAGCAATGAAGGCCTGGGCGCCGTTATCGATGTTCCAAGCTACTGCTCTGACATTGCAGCGGATTACCTGACATACGTTGAGGGATCCGAGCCCGGAATATATTCAATTACCGGCGATATGAACGGCGATCAGCTGCTTGAAGAAATGCAGGAGATCATTTATCTCTCAGACAATATGAGCGATAACGCCCTCTATGCTCTCTACGGTGATGAATCCAAATGCTTCCTCTGTAAGGCTAACTATAATGAGCCTTTCCTATTCATACCACTTGCCGTAATGTACTCCGACCATAATGAGGAATAAAATACTCCTCCGCTATGCGTTATGGCTTTGGCAGAGGTAATGTGTAAGATATTGAGGGAAACCCTTTTGAAAAAGGGTTCTCCCTCAAACTCCCTTCCTAAAACTTTCAGTTTTAAATTTCCCCCGGATAGGACGCACGCAAATAAAAAAGCCCATGTAGTAATACATGGGTGCGTCCTATCCGGGGGAAATTTCAGGTTAAAAGTCTTTGGAAAGGGGTTCGGGGAAGAACCTTTCCTCAGAAAGGTTTTCCCCGAGTATCTAACGTATTACTCCCGCCAAAGCCATAATGCATAGTGGAGGAGATTTTTTATCTATCAGTTGGCGAGGGCTTTTTCGAGCCAGACATTGGCGATATCGAGAGCCTCATAAAGGCCGCACTCCTTCTCGGTATTCTTCACGAAAGCCTTCATTGGATCTTCAGCCTTTGTAGCCATCTGGATAACTCTCACCTTTTTAGCTGATTTATCATCGTTTGTAGCGACGATCTGTATCCAGATAACAAATGGATCCGACATATATCCGTAATAGAGCTCATTGCCCTTTCTTACCAGTGGGTATCCCTTATACATAAAAAACTTGTCATTCATAGTAGTCCTCCGTTTCCGGAGCCGCATATCCATCCGATGCGCTCCTCATCATTTCCATGTGGTAACGAATTCTTCATTTGTATCGAGTCTTGCGATATTATCAGCAAGAGTCTGAGCATATGATTTTACGCCATAAAATTTCGGGCTGCCGTCAAAAACGATAAGTGTCTTCATAGCTGAATAGTCATAGAATTCAACGGTATGCTTCTCATTGAGGTAACAGTCGTTATACTCTACAGACACCATAGGCTTGCCGGAAGGTATCTCAGCGTCAAGAGCAAATTCCTCACCGTTTGACTGTACGAGGAAGGAATAAAGACGTCTGTAGCGCTCAGAGTCAATGAGCTTGCCGTTTCTTGTAACATCAAAGTCGTCAGAATCTCCGTTCGCACGAACCATGTTCTTCTTCGGAGTTATCTTGAACTCCTCCCTGCGGCCGTCAGCAGTCTCATATATCATGCTGTCGATATTCCATACCTGACTTGTCATAATAAGTCTTGAAGCAATATCTATCGGCATTACATTTATCCAGGGCACCAGGCTCTCTGATATGGTATAGATCACATTTCCGCCCTCGAGCATAACATTTGTCCTGCGGTCAGTCTCATCGTCTTCATTAGTATAGACCTTGCTGAAGATCATAACATAAGGCTCATCGGCGCCGTCGCACTTCATTGTCACACGGCAGTACGGGTCATCAAGGCCTGCATTCTTGATATCATCATCAGTGCAGTGTACCGCATAAACAGTATCAGCAGTAAAGCCGAACATACCGTTTGTAACGCTTTCAGAACGTTCTACTGCAAGGTAAGCGTGTACCGGCTCGATGAGCTCATGCTTTGCGGAAGAACCGCCTGCATTTGAATCATCGCTGTTTTTGCCGTACTCTATTACGATGTTGTAATCGATATCGTCTCGCTCGATAACAACGCTTCTAACTATCGGATCATTATTGTCCGAAGACTTTTCAAGCATCTGGCGATTTATGAAATCATCAGGCTTCTTGTAGTAATTAGCCAGCTTGGAATCACTTACGGTATACACCGTATCATTTCCATCGATCTTGAAATAGGTCTGTCCCGGAGTAGCGGGATTCTTTATACCTACATAATACTTTCTTACGACACCGTCCTCGAATTTCATCTCGGCAGTTATCGCCGGAGCATCGAGGCCGAATTTTGAAAGGTCCTTGCAGTTCTCTTCTATGACTGATGCAGCGGTAATACCGTTTACATTGTCTACAAGAGTACCTATAAGAGGCATATCCATTGAGACATCCTCATAGCCCTTTATAGTATAATTCATTGCCGGGTTTCCGGCTTCATCTATTCTTGTTTCATCATATCCGACCTTAACGACAGTGAACTGTCCCTCCTCATTGGTGATGTCGAGGGTCTCTACAATGCCCTGAGCCGGATGCATATGCCAGTCTGTATCATCTGGCGGTATCTGATCGGGAGTTATCGGCTGAGCAGTGCTGTCCTCAACGAGAACGATGCCCTCGCCGTAAACTCTTGTAGTTTTCTCCTCAGTAAACTCTGATGAAGACGAGCTGCTGTCCTTATCCGAATTATCGGTAAGCTTGAGGGCGGCAAGTCCACCGCCGAGAACGACGAGGACTGCGCCGAGACCGATGATACCCTTGAGCTGTTTATTCATCGATTTCTTCTCCTTATCAGAACAACTAAGCCTATAATGGCAACTATAGCAGGTATAGCTACAAGAGTATAGATAATACCCTTGTCCTCCTTTGGAGTCGGAGCTATAACAGCGTGCTGAAGTGACTTTTCAGGGATCACAACGCCTGTCTCCTTGCCTGTCATTGTGTTGAGTGTGTTCAGGAGAACATTTGCATTGTTATAGGTGCTGGACTGAACGATAAAGCTGCTTTCAAACATTACCGGACTTCCGACTACAAGGAGATTGCTTCTGTAAACATCGAACTGTTCTCCGTGTTCCTTTGTTGACTTGACAACTACATTTCTTTCAGTTACATCATCAGATTCCGGATCAGCCTCCTCAGAAAGCATTCTGTACGGAGCAGTGCTCGGAGCCTTCAGGACTTCCTTAACAACACAGTCGCTGTTTTTCTTTAACACTGTAACTTCTCTTGCTAAAGGAGAAACGATCGGTAAGCTCTTGTTAGGGATAGCGCCTACAGACTCCTCATCAGAAATGTTGAGGGTTATTTCCTCGATAGCTCCGCCTAAGCCGTTGGGCTGTGCGATAGTCCATGGCTCAATGCGTATCTTCCAGTCCTCAAGGAACTCATTGATATTGGTGAGGTCTGTGATACTTACATCAGGGACATAGAGGATGTTCTTACCGTACTTCTCACCGTTGTACATAAAGTCACTCAGTTTTTCGATAATTGCAGAACTGAAATCATACTGCGGCATCGGTATAACTACCAGATCATACAGCTCTGTATCCAGTTCATCCTGAGCAATATCGAAAGAAGTGCAGTCATAACCGTTCTTTGCGAGCAGCTCATCTCTGAGTGTGCTTACATTGCTTTCATAATCGTCTCTGTAGATACTCTGGCCGTTCATCTTATCTGCAAAGGCAACCTTTACGATATGTGAATCGGTAACGTTCATTATCTGCGATGTGATTATGCTTTCGCCGGCGAATACCAGAGCGATCCTCTGATTCTGAGCAGCAGCAGCATCGGCTGTTATCATAGTCTGGATATCAGTTGATTCAAGCACCTTGACATTTTCGCCGGAATAGAATACCATGCTGTTCTTTGTGATATCTCCGTTGTAGTACTTCTTGTACTTTGAGATAGCATCAGGATCTGTGCTGAGGTTCACATACTTTACAGTAACGCTGCCCTTACCGCTTCCCTGTCTGGAGTACATTTCGTACTTGTCAAGGATGACCGGTATCATATCATAGGGGAATTCAAGCGGCTCAGGTGTTATTCCATACATACGGTAATAAAGCTGGTATTCGTATGCAGCCTGCTGTGACATCTCATCAAAATCTGTACGCGGCATTGTAACGAGTATTTCAACATCCTGGTCAAGGTTCTTGAGAACATCTATCGTCTCGTCACTGAGCTCGTATCTGTTATCTCCTGTGAGGTCTATCTTCATCGGACGGCGCTTCTCCATAACAGTAGCCATAACGTTGAGCACGATAACTATTGCACAGACGATGGCAATTGTCACGAGAGACATCGTGCCATATTTCATTTTCTTAAGTGCGCCGGAGCTATTTTTCTCCGGCTGATTACTTGTTTTGATATCGTCAGTATCAGTTTTCTTCATGCTTATCATACCTTCCTTTCATAGAGTCATCAAGCCCAGCGCTTTTTCTCTAAAACCTTCACAGTGAAGAAGTTGAAGAGAAAAACTATGCTAAGGAAGAACAATACGCTTGAGAGGCTGAATATGCCTCTTGTAAATTCTGTATATCTTGATCTCATAGAGAGATGTGAGAGGAACTCGATTATCCTCTCTCTTGTGCTTATCTTGAAATTCTTGCTGATGAAGGAATTGCTGTTGATCTTTTCAAGAGCAGAATCGTCAAAAGCATAGAGCACCAGGAAGAAGAATACTGATACTACCGCAGAAGCCATCTGATTCTCTGTAAGGGATGAGATGAATACTCCGATAGCGATGAATGCTGCTCCCAGGATCAGCATTGCAAAGTAGTTGCCCAGAAGTGAAGCCCATACCATATCCTTGCAGAGATATTTGAGTATAAGTGCGTATATAAATATAACGCTCTCAGCAATTACAAAGAGTGTAAATGCTGCAAAGAACTTTCCGAGGACTATCTCCCAGAGGCTTATCGGCGCAGTGAGGAGTCCCTGATCTGTACGGTTCTTTTTCTCTTCGCTCAGCAGTCTCATTGTGAGCACAGGTATCAGGAATATTACAACTATGAACATTGATACGAACATAGGTGATATATCGCCGAGACCTGATTTGATAACATCGTTATAGAAGAAATATCCCGAAGCGATATAGAAAACCGTAAGGAAAACATATCCTATTCCCGATGTAAAGAACGAACCCATTTCACGTCTGTATATAGCGCCCATTATTCCTCGTCTCCTTTCTCATCCAGAGCCTCTCCGGCAGCTTCTTCAGCAGCCTCCCGAGCGGCCTGTTCAGCAGCCTTTGCCTCTTCCTCAGTCATAAGGTTTATTCTTACCTTAGGCTTTTTCTCCTTGGCAGCAGCGCCCTTTTCGTCCTCACTGTGGCCGAAACCTTCGCCCATAGTGATCTTGAGGAATATATCTTCCAGGGTGAGATCTGAGAGCTGGAGCATAAGGATATTCCAGCCGTTATCAAAGCAGAGCTTGTTGATATCCCTGCGGACGTCAGTCTTTCCGTCGGTTTCCACATCGTAGTCGTATATGCCCTTTTCACGCTCCATATCAGCACGCACGTACTTAACGCCTCCGATATTTTTAAGAGCCTGAACGATCTTGTCCTTCTCAGCTCTGGAGTGGTCAGGTCCTTCGATACGAAGGGTCATCTTATGCTCGTTTGTGATATTCTTTGCGATCTCATCGGCAGTACCGTCAGCAGCAACAACGCCCTTGTTGATGATGATGATCCTGTCGCATACAGCCTGTATCTCAGGGAGTATATGAGAGGAAAGGATTACTGTATGTCTCTTGCCCAGCTTCTTTATGAGTGTGCGTATCTCTATGATCTGATTCGGGTCAAGTCCTACTGTAGGCTCATCGAGGATAAGCACGGGAGGATTGTTTATAAGAGCCTGAGCAAGGCCGACTCTCTGCTTGTATCCTTTTGAGAGGTTCTTGATAAGTCTCTTTCTGACGTCGCTTATCTTGCAGAGATTGCAGACATCGTTGATATGTGCCTTGCGGGGCAGCTTGCATTTCTTGAGATCGAAAACGAAGTTGAGATAAGCGTCAACGGTCATATCCACATAGAGCGGCGGTATCTCCGGGAGATAGCCTATGCTTGCCTTTGCCTTCTTAGGCTCTTCAAGTATATCCACACCGTTTATGAGTATCTGACCTGAGGTCGAAGAAATATAGCCGGTCAGCATATTCATCGTTGTTGATTTTCCGGCACCGTTTGGTCCGAGGAAGCCGAGTATCTCGCCTTTCTCCACCTTGAAGCTTATATCGTTAACGGCTCTTTTATCGCCGTAGCGCTTTACCAGATTTTTAACTTCTATCACTGGAAGCCCTCCTTCAGAAGTTATGATTTTGTCAGCTCTGAGCTGACACTTACTAATAAATAGTAATTCCTGTCTGTGACAGTGAAGTGAAAGCAGGCTGAATTTTATATGTCAGCCTTAAGTATATCAGCGGATATCTGAGCCTTGAGTTCATCCAGCGAGGAGAATTTCCTCTCGCTGCGGATAAATCGCTTTATCCTTATCTCCAGCGTCTCTCCATAGAGATCGCCTGAAAATCCAAGGATATGCGTCTCCGCTAAAGGCGCACGCTGGCCCTCGATAGTTGGTTTCACGCCGATATTTGTGACGGCTCTGTATTCCCTGCCGTCTATATTCACAGCCGAGGCATAGACTCCGTACAGCGGCACCAGCTGTTCAGCTTCAAAGAGCTGGTTCACCGTGGGGAAATC
>JAAYBK010000095.1 GCA_012718885.1 Ruminococcus sp.
CGATTAATTGTATAACGGGCCAATAGCTCAGTTGGTCAGAGCATCCGGCTCATAACCGGACGGTCCGGGGTTCGAGTCCCTGTTGGCCCACCATTTCGCCTCTCGTTTTTGCGAGGGGCGTTATTTTATATATTCTGTTTAATCAAATATTGGGTGATATCTATGTTCACAGACAACCTCATATTCAGCTTCAATGCCACTGTTCCTATATTTCTGATGATGGTTTTCGGATGGTGCGTAAAAAGATTTGGGCTGCTTGACGATCATTCCACGGCACAGATAAATAAATTTGTCTTTAAGACATTGCTGCCGGCACTCCTTTTCATGGATCTGTCCACCGCAGATTTCAGAAAGGTCTGGGACGGAAAGCTTGTGCTGTTCTGTATAATCGTTACACTTATATGCGTGTGTCTTGCGGTATGCTATTCGTTCATCGTAAGCCGTGACAGAAGCGAGCGGGGCGAGATAATACAGGCCTCCTACAGGAGCAGCGCCGCTGTCCTTGGAATAGCCTTTGTCAACAATATTTACGGCAGCTCTACCGTTGCTGCACTGATGATAGTCGGCACTGTTCCGGTATATAATATCGTGGCAGTTATAGTTCTGTCACTGACCTCTCCTGACAAAAAAACAGGCGAAGAGAGCTCTGCTCTCTGGAAGAAGACCTTTCTCGGAATCGCTCAGAATCCGATAATAATCGGCATTATCGTGGGTATGGTATGGTCGCTTCTCAAGATACCGCAGCCTGTTATTCTTTCAAAATCTGTCTCCTATCTGGGGCATATGGCAACGCCCCTCTCACTTATCGCTCTTGGCGCTTCTTTCAGATTCGGCGATATAAGGGGGAAAGTCGGACTTACGGCAGGCATTGCATTTATGAAGCTGGTTTTCTTCTGCTGTATTTTCCTTCCGCTTGCTGTACATATGGGATTCAGGGGCGAGAAGCTCATAGCAATACTTGTCATGCTGGGAAGTGCTACCACCGGAAGCTGCTTTGTTATGGCAAAGAATCTCGGCCACAAGGGTTCTGTCACAGCTTTTGCGGTAATGCTCACAACCCTTTGCAGTGCGCTAACGCTTACTACATGGCTGTTTATACTTAAAACCAAAGAGTTGATATAAATAAAAGCCTCCGATGATCTTCTGATCGCCGGAGGCTTTTTGTCAGTTCTTGTCCTTTTGCCTGAACAGGAGTGCCGAGGACAGTCCGCATATAAGTGCTGCGGAGATACCTCCGGCAGCAGCGACAAGCCCGCCGGTCAGTATTCCCTTTACGCCGTCACTGTCAACAGCGTCACGAACTCCCTCAGCAAGAAGATGTCCGAAGCCTGTCAGGGGAACTGTTGCACCTGCGCCGGCAAAGTCGGCAACAGGCTCATATATACCTGCCGCCGACAGGAATACTCCTGCGACCACATAGCCGGTTAGTATCCTTGCAGGTGTCAGCCGGGTCTTATCTATAAGAAGCTGGCCTATGGCGCAGAAAGCTCCTCCCACCAGGAAAGCTTTGATAATGTCTGTCATGTTCTACCTCCCTCGAAGTGTATAAGGTGAGCCACAGCAGGGATGGATTCTCCCTGTTGGAGCGATAGCGGCGACATCAGTGCGCCAGTGGCGATGAAGAGGATGTTTTTCATTCCGCCGTGTTCAAGTGACGTGAGAAAATGTCCGCAGAGCACGCTTGCACTGCATCCGCAGCCTGAACCGCCGCAGTGTGTGTCCTGAGTCTCCGGATCAAATATCATTGCGCCGCAGTCAAGATGCTGTGAGGAGATATCAACGCCGTCCTTAATAAGGAGCTCCGCAAGAAGCTTGCTTCCAACTATTCCAAGGTCGCCTGTAACGATATGGTCGTAATCGTCAGGCGATGTTCCGGTGGCGGAAAGATAGCGCAGTATGGTCTCTGCTGCTGCCGGAGCCATAGCTCCGCCCATATTATTGATATCGTTTATGCCCATATCCTTAATTTTTCCGATACATCCGCCGGCTATGCGTATATTTCCCGTTGTGTCGGAAAGGATCACAGCTCCTGAGGCTGTGCAGGTCCATTGGGATGTGGGAGTGCGCTGTCCGCCGTAGGACAGCGGAAATCGGAACTGCCTTTCAGCAGTGGAGAAATGGGATGAGGTTACAGCTGCCACTGTGTCTGCTGCTCCGGAAGCTATGGTCAGAGAGGTTATGATAAGGCCCTCCGCCATAGTCGAGCAGGCTCCGTATATGCTCAGATAGGGGATACCCAGCTCTCTTAACCCATAGGTAGAGCCGATGCACTGGTTTATCAGATCGCCTGAGCATATGACATGGACATCCTCTTTGGTGATACCGGCTTTTTGCAGGGCAAGGCTGACGGCTTCAAGCTGAAAGCGGCTCTCAGCCTGTTCCCAGGTGTCCTTGCCGAAATGACTGTCCTTAATGATCTCGTCAAAGCATTGCCCCAGTGGGCCTTCGCCTTCTTTTTGGCCTACTACTGAGGCATAGCTGCGGATATAAATGGGTTTGTTGGGACGGAATACTCCCGGTGAATGAGAAACTGCCATAATGCACTCCTTAAAAAACAGATAAACGCCGCAAGAGGCAAACAATGTGATTCCAAAGGGTCTGTGATCCTTTGGCAGGGGGGAATGAGGGGGACAGCGTCCCCCTGAGAAGTAAATCCGGACAGCGAAGCGTATCCGGATGGCCGCCACGCATTGATCGCCTCGGCTTGTCCGATAAAAAAACTTTCCCTGATATTATCTCCCGTCAGCAAAGAATTATGCTCAAATAGTCATGACATTTTAAAATAATAGTGCTATAATATAATTAAGATGAACCGGTACATCCATCACAGGAAAGGAGGAGGCTGACATGAAAAATCTCTGTGTCCTGAATTACGCTATAAATTATATTGAGGATAATCTCTGCGGAGAGCTTCAGCAGGCTGATATTGCTGCTCACAGCTATTGCTCGCTGTCGGCGCTGCAAAAACTTTTCCGCTATGCGTTCCATATAAGCGTCGGAGACTACATTACCCGCCGGAGACTGACCTGCTGTGCAAAAGAGCTTGTGGCGACTGACAGAAGCGTGCTGGATATCGCCCTTGATTACGGTTACAGCTCGCCGGAGGGATTTACCAGAGCATTCACAAGGATGTGGGGAGAACCGCCGGCCTCATTCCGTAAGAAACGCCGATTTACAGGACTCTTTCCTAAGCTTGAGTCCGCTGAGAACGGAGGTACTGATATGAGTGAAATTATAAGAAAATATGATGTTACCGAGCTGTACGACTTTCTTGCAGCAAATCGTGGGACGTATCTCATAGCCTTTGATATAAAGGGGCTTATCCCTATAAATAATATTTCCACCAAAGCCGGCGATATAGCAATACGTGAATCGCTGCGCCGTATAGAAGAGGCGGCAGGAGAGAATATGCTCCTGTTCCGTATCGGCGGAGACGAATTTGCCCTTGCTACAGGTACTGCCGATGAAAAGGAAGCTGACGCTATAGCTGCCGCAGTTACTTCAAGGAACGGCGAGCCATTCCAGTGGGATGGACATAGCATACCGCTTTCACTCTTCTCTGCAAAAATGAAGATCGCTGACAGGTCTATCAGGTACAGCGAACTCTTCCCCGAGATCTATAATGCCCTCGAAGAGGTAAAAAAGCAGTAGTTAAAAAACTGCCGCTGTATGCATGAGTCTTATATAGCAGCTATATGTTAGGTACTCGGGGAAAACCTTTCTGAGGAAAGGTTCTTCCCCGAACCCCTTTCCAAAGACTTTTAATCTAAAATTTCCCCCAGATAGGGCGCACCCATGTAGTAATACATGGGTGCGCCCTATCTGGGGGAAATTTAAAACTGAAAGTTTTAGGGAGGGAGTTTGAGGGTGACTCCCCGCAGTGCGGGGAGATGTCACACAGTGACAGAGGGGACCGCCTCCGTCAGAGGGACCCTTTTTCAAAAGGGTCTCCCTCAATATCTGACGTATAACTGCTGAATAAGACTCATGCATACAGCGGCAGTTTTTATTATCCGTTAGATCACATCTGATCCATATCGGTGTAATTGATATGTCCGTTTACAGCCTCGGGATCCTTATTTATCATATCTTTCAGGACTGTAATTACAGAAGTATTGATATCGCTGCTCTTCTTAACAACAGAAGCCTTATATTTGAAGCTGATCTTGCCCATAGGTGTATTCTGCTGAGCACAGAGCTTGCGGTAAGCATCGTTTACATTGCTCAGTACCACATCTGCGCTGACAGCGCTGTTATCAGCCTGTATAGCGACGATGAATTCATCTGAACCGGTACGGTAGATCTTGGAATTCTTGAATATCTGGCTGACAATATCAACGGTCTTTACAAGTATCCAGTCACCGGTATCATTTCCGTACTTTGTATTTATTTCGCTGAAATCGCTGATATTGAACATTGCGAAGTAATAAGGTGCTTCACGGGTAGCCTTGAACTCCTCAAGGTTCATGGAGAATGCCACACGGTTGTTCACATCTGTAAGGACATCCTTGAACATGGCGGTGTAGAGGGATTCCTTAGTCTTGTTGTTCTTGACGATAGTTGAAGCGAGCTTCTGATTGGTCTTCTGCTGCTTCTTGTTTATGAAGCTGAATATAGCGAGAAGTGCGAGGATAGCTATACCGAAGATGACCATATATATACGCATAACATTTGTGAGGGAGTAGATCTCGCTCTTTGTGTCATCCAGCATGAGTATCCAGCCGTACTCAGGGATGTATGTGTATATTGATATGTATTTCTTATTGCCGTCCTTGTACTCAAAGCTTCCGCTCTTCTCTGTGGATTTGCCCTTCAGATCGCTGCATATTTTTGTGATCTCGCTGTTATCTGCAACAGTATATACAAGATCAGGATCATCATTGAATACATATTTTCCGTCATTTACATTAACCATGCTGTAGGTCACATCATCGAGACCCTTGATCGAAAGTGAGTTAAGGCTATCTATGAGCTTTTCTGTGAAGATACCAAGTCCAACGAAGCCTATAGGATTACCGTTCTCATCATATACAGCCTTGTACATTGATACGATCTGCTTTCCGGTAGCCGGTGAGAGGATCATCCCTGTATTGTATACCTTATCTCCGGCAGCCAGCATTGCATCCTGGAGCTCCTTGAGCTTATCCGGATCCTTTCGTGTAGTGATGCCGACTGTTCCAGGATTTGTATGAGCGATACAGTGGGTGTTCCATTCGCCAATCCAGAGACCCTCAACATTGTCGATGCTTGCTGAATAATCCTCGGTGAAAGCTTGAGCCTTCTTTATTGCCTCCGGATCGGTGGGATCATTGAGCAGATCTATTACCTGCTGAGCCTTGCTGTAGTAGATAAGGGTGTTTTCTGCATTCTCAACGTAATTGAGAATAATCTGAGCACGTTCATCCGCAATAGTTTCCATATGCTCTATGGAATTTCTTCGTGTTGTCTTACTGATAGTCATAGTGATTATGACTGACAGGATTATCATTATTAAGAACTGCAATGCAAGAAGCAAAGCAACCTTTGAGATCTTTTTGTCTTTCATCGTACCATCCTCCTGTTAATTTGATCATAAAAAATATATTATTTTCTGAAGAAGCCAAAGCGTTTTTTCTTAGTGGAGATCTCTTCAAGAAATTCATCGATATCATCATTATCAGCTACGCCCATAATGCTCTGTACCTTATTCTTAAGAAGATCGCCCTTTGCATTTTCAATATTGGCTGATGATGATATAGCCTCTTCCATTGGTGCAGCCTGGAGCGGATTCAGCGGTGCTGCCGGAGCAGCCTGGATCACAGGAGCAGCAGCCGGAGCATTATTCATAGGGAATACCTGCGGGTCAGGTGCTGCTGATTTTGGTACGCCGCCCATAGGAGCAGCAAACATACTGACCTCGGTTATCCTTATCATTCTGTCGCTCATAGCTATCATGCACTGGGTATTTTCCGGAGCAAGGGAAAGGATGTAGCCGATACAGTTATTACATGGCAGCAGCGGTTCTCTTCCCTGTGTACTTATCAGGAGTATTCCCTGGATAGCGTTCTCACCTGCTGCCAGCATATTACCTATAGCCTCCACCTCTGCATGAACAGGGGGGACCATATTAGAATGGCTGAATCCGGTAAAGATCCTTCCTGAAGCGGTTTGCAGTGAACAGACTGTATCTGCCGGTGTGGTATATGCCCCCGACTCGATAAGCTGTGTTGCAGCAGAGTATGCAGCATTAAATATCATTTCTGGATTCAAGTTTTTCACCTCGGTTCTTCATGTCTGCAAATATGCCCTAAGGATAATCAGAAACTGTCCGATCAGCCTGATAAAGGCAAATTCGCTATACTTAATGTAGAAAAAAGTTCGGAAACTATTAAAATTTTTGTTTCTTCTACACATTAATGTTATACTATACTTATAAAAATATTGCAACGTTAAAAACGCCGAAAAACAGAGGGAGATATTGTTAAATATTCTTAACGTGTAAAAAATTGTTCTGTCAAGAGTTAATATTTTGTAAATAAGTTAGTCTACAATGCGTAATAATCATTCCTTAATACAATTTTTTTATTGACAGAAAAATTCAAATGCTTTATAATAAGTATAGATATATATAAATAGAAGGGCATCGTTTTTTCAAGGGGGGATATTTGAATGAACGACAAAAGGCGGCCTATCATCGGCGTTATAACCGCTATTGCCAACAGAGTTGAACAGAAACAGGTCATAAAAGGCATTGTGGCCAAGGCAATAGAATTCGGGTATGACACGGCGGTGATATCCAATATTTACAACTCATGCTTCGATAACAACGAGCTGGTTTCAGAGCAGAAGATCTATGACCTGGCACGTTCGGAAGATATTGATGGTATGATCGTTGTCTCCGAATCTTTCTCAACAGCTGCTCTCAGAAAAAAAGTGGCAGACATTCTTTCAGAGAGAAAGATACCTACAGTCGTAGTCGGAGCAATGCTGCCGGAGTTCAATGATCCGGATTATATGAACATAAACACCGACGATATCTCAGATATGGAGACTGTTGTATCTCATATGATCGATGTACACGGCTACAGAGATATCGATATAATTACCGGTCAGCCCGGCAATGATGTTGCCGAGAAGCGGGCCGAGGGCTATCGTGTCACTATGCGTAAGCACGGTATAGAGCCCGACGAAAAAAAGATCCATTACGGCGACTTCTGGCTTGAATCAGGCAAAAAGCTGGCAAAGGACTATATCTCAGGAAATATCCCTATGCCGGAGGCAGTTGTAGCAGCCAATGACTATATGGCCTGCGGCCTGCTTGAGGAGTTCTCAAAGCAGGATATCAAGGTGCCGGAACAGATAGCCATAGCTTCATATGAACATTCAGGAAGAAGGATGTACCACTATCCTCTTCTTACTACATATAAGCGTAACCGTGAAAGGCTGGGCATAGATGCAGTCATAATGCTTAAATCTGTTTTTGACGGAGAGCCGCTGCCGGAATCCTCCGTTCCCACATGTGAGCTCATATCCGGCGACACCTGTGGCTGCGGAAAAGATGAAAAGGTATACCGTGAGGAGCTGAAATACGTCGCAGACCAGCGTGACTACAGCGACTGGAACCTGTTCAGCACGATGGAACAAGGCCTTATAGGCAGCCGAAGCCTTCAGGAATCCATAGATATAATCGGCGAGAACCAGTGGCTCATAAGGTATGTGGACGACGCTTTCCTCTGCCTCTACTCCAACTGGTACGAATCCGGCTTCATAGATACAGATCAGATGAACTGCCGGAGCATAATGCCCTGGCTGGATACGACTCCATTCGAGGTCAACAAATACGAATTCTCAAAAATATTCAATCGTGAGGAAAAGCCGTCAGTCCTTTATTTCACACCTATATACGTAGGTGAGAAGCATCTCGGACATATGATACTGCGCTACAGGCGGCCGGACGGATATGACGATGTTTTCAGGAACTGGCTGAAATCCGTGACGAACGGCCTTGAGTTCCTCCGCATGAAGAATGATATACAGTACCTTACAAGCTGTCAGGATCTCTCTGAATTCAGAGACACCCTTACCGGAATGTACAACGCCAAGGGAATGAAGCGTGCATACAGCGGCGCTGTCGGCAAGGAAAAGGAAAAGCTATACTTTATCCTTCTGAGGATAGGTCTTTTTGAAGATACTGTTTTCAATTCAGAGAACAGCCAGCGTATAGAAGCTATACAGAGCGCCGCAAGAGCGGTTGAGCAGTTCTGCGGAAATCACGATATCGCCGGACATATCAACGAGAATACATTCGTATGCCTGGCTCAGAGCAGCGGAGACGAGGAGCTCCTTGCAGATACGCTCTCCTCTATACTCATCCAGCACAAGACCTATATGTCCCATTCCGGCATGGATTCGTTCATATGTGTATGCGAAGCCTGCGAAGGACAGGACTATGACGATATCCTCAGCAGGTGCCAGGAAAAGCTGGAGAAAAAGCGCATAGAAATGGCTCAAAAGCGCTCGCAGATACACTACAAAGACGTTATCGAGCTCAGGAACACGGTTTACTCTTCTCCGGAGTTCACATTCGACACCGAGGGTATGTTCGATAATTATTTCGGAAATCCCAATCACCTCAGGATGCTTTATAAGAAATGCTTCGGCATAAGCTTCCACCAGGACTGCATAGCTTCCCGTATCGCCAAGGCAAGATATTACCTTGCAACGACCTCCATGAGCATGGCTGATGTAGCGGAAAAATGCGGATATCTGGACAATAAATACTTCCTGAGACAGTTCTCATCCGCCTCCGGTATAACCGCCGGACAGTACAGGAACATCATCAAGCACTGAGCTTGTTAAACAAAAATTGTCAACAAATAACGGATAAGTATAAAAATACGTTTTGTCCACTGTTTATTCATTTTGTGGGTTGAATCAAAGTGACTTGTGCTGTATAATGGATACATAAAGAGCCGGAAACCCTCTCAAAAAACCTTCTCATGTTTCATATCGGCTGCGGTAATCTGCACAATCACCGCTGATGGATATGTTTGATTCCGGATCTTGTGTAGGGGACAGATCAGAAAAAGGGTCACACCAGATAGGTGTGATTTCTTTTTGTCTACTGGCAGTATACTATAAGTGGAGTATCAAGCAATAAGCCTATACTTGTACACGAATTATATACAATTTGTAGATATTGACAAATCCGGCACCATCTATTTGGAGAGTTTGCGGATTGAAATATTTGCAGATATATGGTAAAATAGAAGCATGAGAGGAACGGTACCGCTTGGGTACCGAATAGGATACGTCCTGAGGGGGATGAGTTCAGAAGCAGTCGGAATACCGGCTGCTTTTTCGTTATATTAACGGCAAATCGTATAACAAAATATATTTGCTGCCGCAATAATTGGTTGATGATATTTCCTGCAACAATAATCGGCGTTTAAGCATAAAAAATCAGCTATCAAGCATTTTATATCATTGTAACTGCGTTCTATATAGAGTATAATGTAGACAGTAAAGGAAAAGAACGATTTTTGAGAAGGGTACACACATATTCTATTCACACATTCACGGAGGGATATTAATGAGAAACACAAACTTAAAGCGCCGTGCAGCTTCTATTGCTGCCGCCGCAATGCTGACTGTCTCATGTGCAGCGGGAAATCTCAGCATAGCATCTGATCTGACGCTCAGCAACACATTCATAACTGTTGCTGCTGAAAGCACAGTCAAGTTCATCCAGGCCGTTGGATACGGCGAGGGCGTCTACGCCACATGGTCATCAGTTTCAGGCGCTTCCGGATACAACGTTTACGTTGACGGCAGCCAGATCGACACAACACTCATCAGGCAGTATCCCGGCTATATTAGGGCCGATGCAGTAGGCCTGAAGGCCGGCAGCCATACAATCAAGGTAGTGCCTGTAGTAAGCGGCAAGGAGGACTCATCAAAGGCCGCACAGACAACTGCAACTGCTTATGCCCATGACAGAAGCGGCTTCGCTTTCGTAAGCGGAAATGCAAACGGAGCATACAATTCAGACGGCACCCTTAAATCAAACGCCACTGTAATTTATGTAACAAATGCCACAAAGGATTCTGTTACAGTGAACCTCCCCGACAAGAAGGGCACTTCCACTTCTTTAAAGGGCGCTCAGAACATCATCACAAACCTCAAGAGCAATACCAAGGCTGGCCCTGTATGTATCAGATTCGTAGGTAATATAACCGATCCGGGTACACTTATGAAGGGCGATCTCCTTGTTGATACAGTCACCTGCGGACTTACTGTCGAGGGTATAGGAAATGATGCTACCCTCAACGGCTTCGGCCTCGTTCTCAAGAACTCCTCAAACGTTGAGGTAAGAAATCTGGGCTTCATGAACTGCAACAGCAGCGAGGGCGATAACTGCGGACTCCAGCAGGGCAATGACCATATCTGGGTACATAACTGCGATTTCTTCTACGGCGATGCCGGCTCGGATGCCGACCAGGCTAAGGGCGACGGAGCTCTCGATACAAAGACCTCCACTTATATCACCCATTCTTACAACCACTTCTGGGATAACGGAAAGTGCAATCTCCAGGGAATGAAGTCGGAGAAGACAGAGAACTATATCACTTATCACCATAACTGGTTCGATCACTCTGATTCCCGTCATCCACGTATCCGCACCTGCTCTGTTCACTGCTACAATAACTACTACGACGGCAATGCAAAGTACGGCGTCGGCGTTACAATGGGAGCTTCCTGCTTCGTTGAGAACAACTACTTCAGGAACTGCAAATACCCCATGCTCGCTTCCGGACAGGGCTCCGATGTAGCTACAGGCGGTACATTCTCCGGCGAGACCGGCGGAATCATCAAATCCTATGGCAATATAATGTCAGGTCAGAAGGACTATGTCACATATCAGCAGAACAGCTCTGACTTCGATGCATATGAGGCTTCCTCAAAGACTGAAAAGGTAGGCTCCTCCGTAAAGACAAAGTCCGGCGGAACTACATACAATAACTTCGATACCTCCAGCGTAATGTACAGCTATTCAGCAGACAAGGCTTCTGATGTTCCCGCTGTAGTTACTGCTAAGGCAGGCCGTGTTGACGGCGGCGACTTCAAGTGGACCTTCAACAATTCTGTTGATGACGAGAGCTACGCTGTAAATACAGCTCTGAAATCAAAGCTCAGCAGCTATAAAGA
>JAAYBK010000096.1 GCA_012718885.1 Ruminococcus sp.
GCTGCTGGGAGTGATAACCGGACTTGAAGCCCTCAAGGAGCCCTGTCAGGTCACACTGACTACTGACAGCAAGTACGTTGTAGACAGTATCACAAAGGGCTGGGTCTATAACTGGCAAAGAAACAACTGGATAAAATCCGACAAAAAGCCGGCACTGAACGTTGATCTTTGGGAGAGGCTGCTGCCCCTTCTTGAAAAGCACAAGGTCACTTTCAACTGGGTAAAGGGTCACGCCGGACATCCGGAGAACGAGCGCTGCGACAGGCTCGCTGTAGAGCAGCGTGATATATATTCTGCAAAATAAAAAATGCCATAGCCTTCTCCATAAGTGTGATACCTCTATTGCAGTTGTACGTTAGGTATTGAGGGAGACCCTTTCCTCAGAAAGGGTTTCCCCGAGTAGCTGACATATATGGCAATAGAGGTATCGCACTTATGGAGGGGACTATGGCTTTTTTAAATAATAGTACTACAAATCGCAATTTTTATCTTGCAATTTTGTTCAAGATTCGGTATAATAAATTATATATCAATTTGAACGGATAGAGCAGTATGGATATGCTGCCAATAAGATAGAAAATTTAGAAGGAAGGAGCTGCGCTATGGATAAATTTACCGAGCTTGCAGTAGTAGTTGCCGGCATAGATGAGGAATACCAGAACGGCGTTATCAATGGTATCATAAAATGTGCCAGAGAAAACAATGTAAACGTATCGGTTTTCGCTGCTTTCGGAGGAGTTATCTCTATCAGCCGCTATGACGAAGGCGAATACAGGATATATGATCTGATAAATTATGATCGATTTGACGGTCTGATACTTCTTACCAATACTATAAGTGATAAAGGAGTAAAGGACGATATCCTAAAAAAGGCTATAGCTTCAGATCTGCCGACAGCCGTCCTGGACTGCTCTGAGCATCCGGATTTCTACAACGTTCATATAGAGAACAACAAGGCCATGTCAGAGATCGTCCGCCATGTCATAGAGAAACACGGCGCAAAGACTATAAACTATATATCCGGTCCGCTGTCCAACCCCGAGGCCGAAGAAAGATATATGGCGTTCCTTGAGGAAATGGCCGCTCATAAGCTCCCTGTAGATGTCAGGAGAGTTTTCTTCGGAGAATTCAGGGCTGCTGACGGAAAAAAAGCAATCGACGCATTCCGCCGTGATGGCCTTTCCGTTCCGGATGCGGTCATATGTGCAAATGATGCCATGGCTCTTGCAGTTATAGAGGAGCTTGAATTTCTCGGATACCGTATCCCGGATGATATGATAGTCACCGGATTTGACAATACCTATAACGCAAGCCACCATATACCATCGCTCACTACAGTGCAGCGTCCCCTTGAGGAGGCCGGATATAAGGCCTGTGAAATGATACTCAGCCGGCTTGAAGGCGTTGAGCAGGAGCAGCAGATAACACTGACAGCTACCCCTGTATTCGGCGGAAGCTGCGGCTGTGAGAGTAGTAACAAAAGTGTTTCAGAGGAATATATGCGAAGCACCTACCATCTGATAAACGGCTGGAAGAACGATGTATCCCTTCTGAACCGCATGACCACAGCCCTTGCGGAGACCGAAAGCGTATCAGAAGAACTTGAGGTCATGGAAAAGTTCATCCGTGAGATAAGATGCGAGCAGTTCTGTGTATGCCTATGCAAGAACTGGGATGCAGCCTTTCAGAATGAAGAAGCGGATACAAATGTAAAGTCGTACACCGATATCATGACCGCCCCGCTTATCATAGACAAAGGCGAAAGCCGTACGATAAAGGAGTACCCGCTTACGGATATGTATCCTCTTGGAAACAGCTCCGGCGGCAATGTCAGCTATTTCCTGCCCCTGCACTTCCGTGAAAGGTGTCTGGGCTACTATATCATCAAAAACAGCAATTTCCCAATGAAAAGTATGCTCTGCCACTCCATAATGCTGAACCTCAGCAACTCTGTTGAGAATATCCGCAAGCTCATCAACCTGAACAGTATGATAAGCGAGCTGGACAGACTCTATGTAAGCGATCAGCTTTGTAATATCTATAACCGCAACGGATTTGTAAGGGCTGCGGATGTGATATTCCGGAAATGCAAGAACGAGAATGGCAAGCTCCTGATATCCTTCATAGATATGGACGGTCTCAAGCTCATAAATGATAACTACGGCCATAAGGAAGGTGACTTTGCCCTCCAGGAACTGGCGTCAGTTATAAGCGACTGCTGCTCCGGAGACAGGATATGTGCAAGATTCGGCGGAGATGAATTCATCATCGTCGGTACGAGTACATCCGACAACGATATCGAAATCGTTGAAGCAACCTTCCATAAACGCCTTGATACGGTCAATGCGTCTATCGATAAGCCCTATGAGATACAGGCAAGTATCGGTACGATCGTGACCGGCATCGATAAGGAGGTCTCTATATTCAACCTTATCACTAAGGCCGATGCAATTATGTATGAAAAGAAAA
>JAAYBK010000097.1 GCA_012718885.1 Ruminococcus sp.
AAAGGGTTCCTCTGACAGAGGCGGTCCCCTCTGTCACTGCGTGACATCTCCCCGCACTGCGGGGAGTCACCCTCAAACTCCCTCCCTAAAACTTTTAGTTTTAAATTTTCCCCCGGATAGGGCGCAACCCATGTAATAACTACATGGGCTTTTTTATTATCATGCGCCCTATCCGGGGGAAAATTAAGATTAAAAGTCTTTGGAAAGGGGGGCGGGGAAGAACCTTTCCTCAGAAAGGATTTCCTCGAGTAACTAACATACACTACCATAAAAGCCACACGCTTATGGCGATTTTTTCAAAAAAATCCACCTTTGGATCACGATATATCTTCGATTAAAGTGTGTATAAAAAAATTGAAAAAATTCACAAAAACTCTTTACAAGTTGATTGAAATATGGTAATATAAGTATATGATTTTTATATAGCTGGCAATATAGTCCGACACAGTATCTTGACAATGCCTAATTACGCAGCTGTGATCTTAGCATTTACAGTGCGGGATTAAATAAACAGGAGGTCCGATCATGAGAGAGATCTATTTCAGACCGCTTTATCCGCCTGAATAAAAAACGGGGGATCATTCTTGGCAGTGAGAGCTGTATAACAGTTCAGGAAAGGGGTGAAAAATTAATCGGATCATTCAGCATGGCAATTATACTTTTCAGCAAGACCACTAAGCATCTACCACTATCAAAGCAGTAATTCCAAAGCAAATTTTACACATCTATTCATTTAACGAACTATTTATCAAAGGAGAATTATTATGGCAGATTCATTATTAAAAGACGGACAGGGACAGTTAACAGAGAATCAGAAGGACTTTACAAAACTTTTTTATACCGAGATAAACAATGTTATAGGCGGCGATAACCCGAATCAGAAGCTTACACTGCTCCTTCCTGGTATCGCACTGACAAAAGAAGATTTTGAATACGACTATAACAACCATGAGGAAAAAGGCCCTACTGTTGAGGCAAATGAGTCAAGACTGGCAAATAAGCTCTATGATCCATACAGCATAACCGGTGCCGATAACGGACGTATGCTACCGCACCAGTACAAATCTGCTCTTGACGCACTTACTCCGAAGCTCAATCCTGAGATCGCTAAATCAAAGAATACTCTCCGTGACCTGCTTCTCACAAAATATCCTTACAAGTTTGATAAGTCATCCGAGAAGGAGATCAATACCTTCCAGGAGGTATTCTTCAAGCTCTATGATGAGTATGTTGATGAGCTGAAGAAGTGGAGCGTTGAGCAGAATGAAAAAAGAGCCGAGATAGAAAAGAAATACGAGATTGAACGCAAAAACGCTGATACAGACGCAGAGATAAAGGCTGTAAATATTAAGATCAACAACGATTATCTTACCTGGTTCGAGACAGAGGCTTATTCGACCTTCAATAAGATCAATCAGAAAATGTCCAAGCTCCTTTCTGTTTTCTCTGAAAATGATATGAAGATAATCGAGGGTATCCTTGACAGCGGCGCCGGTGCGGAATTGCAGGAGGCAAGAGCTACGATAAGAAATCTCCGTAAGCTTACTCCTGACGGCGGCTACATATACCCTGTAAAGTTCAATCCTACCAACTGGTTCGAGTATCTTGATACTTCATTCACTCCTATCGATCTGCTTGAATCACCAAGTATAATCTATGAGAAGCTGAACGCTCTGCTCAAGAGAAAGGTTTCTCTCCTCAGCAGATATCAGGCAATATCAAACGCTATTCCTACTGATGCGGCTGTAGCAAAGGCTGCATCTGAATTAGCTTATGCTAAATCTGCTGTTGATACAGCCATGAGAAGTCTTGAAGATGCCGGAGTAAATGGTATCGGTGACTTTGGCAAGAAAGTCACCGAAATGGTCTGCGGAATATGTCTCCTTCCGGAACAGGCAGGTGCTGAGACAATAATCAATTCAGTTGTAAAGCCATATGTTTCAGGTAATAACAGTCTGCTGGATTCAATGGTATCCAGCGGAAAGGCTGTGTCAACCGCTCTGACAGGCCTTAACAGTAAGATAGAAGCATATACCAGCGCTCTTGAGAAAAGCGGAAGAATCCTTCAGAATCAGCAGCTTGTCGATGCAAGGGATGCACTTAAAACAGAGCTTGAAAAGCTACAGATCGATATCAACGAGCTTGCAACTAAGGCTCAGCTTTCTCAGGCTATGAATTATAATGAAGGCGTTGATGCAAATAAGATACCTGACGGATATTCATCCTTCTATATTTGTCATGAGACAGGTCAGAAACATGAGGAATCGGAAGAAACCATAACAGTTAAGACTGAGAGCACAAGCAAGGGCTTCTGGATATTCAAGAAGAAGGGCGGAAAGACTAAGACAGAGACTCACTTTGAGCAGATCTGTGAAAGCTCAGAGACTAAGGTTGAGATCGGAATGAATATCGCAAAGGTAGGTATCGAGCGTGAATGGTTCAATCCAGGAGTATTTACTCTTTCTGATGAGATGTACCGCCTTACAGAGAAGTCTATCTCTAATTCCTTTGATTCAACAGGCTATGATCCGGATAACTATATTTTCCCGTGCTTCCCTGTGGCTATGGTAGTTGCAAGAGATGTAACTATCAAGGTCACTACAAGTGCGGAGGCCAATGGTAATATGGTGGATACAGCCGTATCAGAAGCTTCAAGCTCAAGTGGATTCCTCTTCTACAATTCCGGCTCCGGCAGCAGATCATCGTCCACAAAGAGTGTATATGATGAGGCAACTGAATCAATGTCTATCATCATAAAGATACCGACTCCTCAGGTAATAGGCTTCTATCTTGAAAACACTCCTACCGATAAAAGTACAAAGTACAATGCTTCTAAGGATATCGACAATATCAGGAAGTTTGTAGAGCAGTACATGGAGGTCATAAGGAAAAAGACCAAGGAACTCGAAGGAAAGTAATACTGCTGTTGTGTTTGTCCTGCGGCACAGAGAGGCTTCTCTCTGTGGCTGCCGGACAGGCAGCGATAGTTAGTTATTGCCATAGAAGGAGTTGCAGTAATGGCTGATAAAAATAACAGGTCAGAAAAAGAACTGACCGAAAAAGAATTAGCAGAAAAAGAACTAAAAGACAAAATAAAATTTCCATGGACAGGAAAAGGGTACGACAGTCCATATGACGATACGGTCTTCCACAGCCGTGATCTGCCTGAGGTAAAAGCTGATCTTCAGAAGCTGGCGTACCTTATTTCAAAGGTAAGAGATATGAAAAGTAAACTTACACCGTCAACATCCTCAACAGAATCATCGTCTTCATCAGATGAGGAGTTAAGGCCCTTTGAGAAGGCTTCAAAGGATGCTTTTTCCACCAAGGTCTACGACGAGATCAATTCAAAGATCGGCGGTAATAATCCCGACCAGTTCCTCTGCCTGCTGATACCGGGAGTGATACTGTATCAGGATGACTATAAATATGACCTGAAAACAGGCATAAAGGGACCGGTCATCGAAGCCAACGAATCAAGGCTGGCAAATAAGATGTTTGATCCGTACCAGATGACAAATACCGATAACGGTCGAGCTCTTTCTTATCAGTATAAGATGGCGCTGGATATGCTTACTCCAAAGATAAACAAAAAGCTTGCCCTGCACAAGAACAAGCTGAGAAGACTGCTTATATCTCCGTATCCCTATGATTTCGGGGACGGAGTTGAGAGCAAGTACACCCTTCAGGAGGTATATTTCAGGCTCTATGACGAGTATATGGACGAGCTGTATGAGTGGAAGAAGGTAATTGCCAGAACCAAGGAGGAGCTTAAAAAGCTGCATACCTCCGATGATGATTTTGAGAACGCATATCTGGAATGGTATGAGGATAATGCCGGCGATTATCTTG